>DATEIG010000762.1:0-2243 GCA_035279185.1 Mycobacterium sp. | reverse complement strand
AACCGACCGATACCGGGGAACAGCCGTTCCAGTGTGTGGCCCTGCACCTGACCGGCGGGATAGTCGACGATCTGGCGTTCCAGGCCGGGGAACCACTCGGCGCCGGTGCGCTTGATGTACTCGTCGTAGGGGATGCCAAGCACGTGCGCACCACCGAGCGCGTAGCCCCGCCCCGGCGTTCCGATCGGCGGCGCCTTCTCCTGCGTTCCGTGCTCGGGCGTCCAACCGGCCTGCGAATCATCGGCCGCGGCGACTCCGATGCCGAAAAGCCCTGTGCCACCGACCGTTACCGCCGCCGTGACCGATGCGAACAGCCTTCGCATTCCCACGTCCCGAACTGTACTCCGCATATCAGGCATCCAACCGAACGAACTGGTCCTGCCGGTACGCCTCGACGCAGGCGGCGCGCCGGATCTTCCCGCTGGTGGTGGTGGGTATCGACCCGGGCTGCACGAGGACCAGATCGGAGACGTTCACCCCGTGGGCGTTGGAGATCGCCGACGTGACATCGCTTTTGACCTCGTGCAGCCAACTCGCCGCGTTCCCGTTCACGTCCGTCGGCTTCTTCACCTCGATGACGGTGACCAGCTTCTCGGTGCTGTTGACCGGCACGGAGATCGCCGCCACCCGGCCGCGGGTGATCTCGGAGACCGTTGCCTCGATGTCCTCGGGATAGTGATTCCGGCCGCGGATGATCACCAGGTCCTTGATACGGCCCACGATGAACAGCTCGCCCCCGTAGACGAAGCCGAGGTCGCCGGTGCGCAGCCACGGGCCTTCGGGGGTGCCGGGTGACGGGTCGGCGAGGGTCGCACCGAAGCAGCCCTGTTCGGACGGCGGCTTGCGCCAATAGCCGTCGGAGACGTTCTCGCCGTGCACCCAGATCTCGCCGACGGCCTCCGGCGCGCACTCGCGCTGAGTCTCGCTGTCGACGATGCGCACCAGCGGCGACGACGGCACAGCGTAGGACACCAGCGCGGTGCCCTTCCCCGCCGCGCACGGCACGACACGGCCGGCGCCGAGCTCCCCGACGTCGAAGTGTCTGGCGGGCGTCTCCTCGCGCCACGTACCGGTCGCCACGAACACCGTCGCCTCGGCCAGCCCGTACGAGGGCCGCATCATGTGATCCCGAAAGTTGAAGTGGGAGAAGCGATCCACGAAGCGCTGCAGGGTGGCGGGCTCCACCCGCTCGGCGCCGCTGATGATGCCGAGCACGTTACCGAGGTCGAGCCCGGCGAGGTCGGCGTCGGTGGTCTTGCGGGCGGCCAGGTCGAAGGCGAAGTTCGGCGCCGACGACCATGCATGCGGGTTCTCGGCCAGCGCCCGCATCCACCGTGACGGCTTCTCGAGGAACGCGAGAGGACTCGTCAGCGTCGCGCGATGGCCCGACAGGATCGGCGCGCAGACCCCGAGCACCAGCCCCATGTCGTGGTAGAAGGGCAGCCACGAGACGATCGTGGCCTCCGATGGGAGGGTGGCATGCGGGCCCGCGAAGAAGCTCCGCATCAGCTGCTCGAAGTTCACGGTGAGGTTGCGGTGGGTGAGCATGACCCCCGTCGGCAGCCGCGTCGACCCGGAGCTGTACTGCAGGTAGGCGATGCTCGGCAGATCGGCGGGTTCGAGGACGCTGTCGTCGGAGGCGTCCAGGTTCAACGCGTCGACCTCGACGATCTTCGGCGCGTTCGCCATGCGTGACCGCTCGACGTAGTCGCGCACGTCGTCGGCGGCCTCGGACGTGGTGAGCACGACCGAGGGGTCGGTGTCGGCGAAGACGGCCGTGACCCGGTCGTAGCTCGAGCCGCGATGAGGCAGCGGAAGCGGAACGGCGACGAACCCGGCCTGCATGGCGCCGAGGAACGCCAGCACGTACTCGAGGCCCTGCGGCGCGAGGATGACCGCCCTGTCACCGACCGCGCCGTGGCGGCGGATCTCGCGCGCGAGGTTCAGTGTCCGGTTCGACAGTTGCGACCACGTGACGTCCTCGCGGACGCCTGCTGGGTCAACCGTGTACTCGGTGAAGCTGTACGCCACGTCGTGCGGGCGCAGACTGGCGCGTCCATGCAGCATCGACAAAATGGAGGATTGCGGAGTGGAAATCATTGTTCGTCCGTAGTGCTCGTCGATTTTGTCTGCTTTGAATCGTTTTCCGGCTCGGCTCGTTTCGTAGTCTCACACAGATCCGATTCGCGGGCCGGCCCCGCGGCCGCGACCGCGTAGGGCCGCGACGGCCACCAGTTGGCCTT
>DATEIG010000761.1:0-8201 GCA_035279185.1 Mycobacterium sp. | reverse complement strand
TCCAGGTGCTCACCCAGTGCCGGCCCGAGCTGATCACACGGACCTTCGAGGCGTGCGAGGGTGCGCCCAGGGCCATCGTGCACTTCTACAACTCGACGTCGATCCTGCAGCGGCGGGTGGTCTTCCGCGCCGACCGGGACGCGGTCAAGGCGATCGCCACCGACGGCGCTCGGCTGTGCGTCGTAGAAGCCAAGAAGTACCCGGATACCAAGTGGCGCTTCGAATACAGCCCGGAGTCCTACACCGGCACCGAGCTGGAGTACGCCGTGGAGGTGTGCAACGCCGTCGCCGAGATCGTGGCGCCCACGCCCGAGGTTCCGCTGATCGTCAACCTGCCCGCCACCGTCGAGATGGCCACGCCGAACGTGTACGCCGACTCGATCGAGTGGATGAGCCGCAACCTGGCCAGGCGCGATTCGATCATCCTGAGCCTGCACCCGCACAACGATCGCGGAACGGCCGTGGCTGCAGCCGAATTGGGATACCAGGCCGGCGCCGACCGCATCGAGGGCTGCCTGTTCGGCAATGGTGAGCGCACCGGCAACGTCTGCATCGTCACGCTGGGTCTGAACCTGTTCTCCCGCGGCGTCGACCCGCAGATCGACTTCTCCAACATCGATGAGATCCGGCGCACCGTCGAGTACTGCAACCAGCTTCCGGTGCCTGAACGGCATCCGTACGGCGGTGATCTGGTCTACACCGCGTTCTCCGGCAGCCACCAGGACGCCATCAACAAAGGTCTCGACGCGATGAAGGTGTCAGCCGACGAGCAGGACGCCGACGTCGACGACATCTTGTGGCAGGTGCCGTATCTGCCGATCGATCCGCGCGACGTCGGTCGCACGTATGAGGCTGTGATCCGGGTGAATTCGCAGTCCGGCAAGGGCGGCGTCGCCTACATCATGAAGGCCGACCACGGGCTGGCGCTGCCGCGTCGCCTGCAGATCGAGTTCAGCCAGGCCATCCAGAAGATCACCGACGGCGAAGGTGGCGAAGTGTCACCGAAGGAGATGTGGGACGTCTTCGCCGAGGAGTACCTGGCCCCGGTGCGACCGCTGGAGCGCATCCGGCAGAAGGTGACGGCATCGGAGGTCGACGGCGGCACCGACACGATCGAGGCCGTCGTCAAGGTCGACGGTGTCGAGCGCGAGATCGTCGGCGCGGGCAACGGCCCGCTCGCCGCGTTCGTGGATGCGTTGGGCGCCATCGGAATCGACGTGTCAGTGCTCGACTACTCGGAGCACGCGCTGTCGGCAGGCGAAGAGGCACAGGCCGCGGCGTACGTGGAAGCCTCCGTCGGGGGCAAGACGGTATGGGGTGTCGGGATCGCGACATCGATCACCACCGCATCGCTTCGCGCCGTCGTGTCGGCCGTCAACCGGGCCGCACGCTAGTCCAGGAAGGCGCTCAGCAGTCGGTCCACAAGACTGGCGGCGTCCTGCGTGCCTGGTTCCGGCGCGAGGGTGAGGTTGCTGAACACAAAGCCGTTGAGCAGCCTGCTGAGTTCGTCCATCCGCTCCGGCGCCGGGGTGAAGCCGGCGGCCTCGAATACGAGTGTCGCCGACTTCACCGCGGCCGCTTGGAGTTCTCTCATCAGGGGCTGCAATTGCGGCCGGCGCGTGCTCTCCATGAACAACTCGAAGCGAGCGAGTGTCCAGCGGCGGAACTGCTCGTCCGGATCGAGCATCCGAATCATCAGTGTCCGCAGCCCATCTCGCGACATCGGACCGATCGCCGACTGCAGCGCCTCGACCCGTTGCCAGTGCAGATCGACGGTGCGCGCCGCGGTCGCCTCCAACAGCGCCTCGCGGGTGCGGAAGTAGTTCGACGTCGTGCCTGCGGGCACCCCGGCACGCGTATCGACGTGGCGATGCGTCAGACCCCCGACGCCGTCGTCACACAGGATGTCGATGGCGGCGTCGAGGATCTGGTTGCGTCGCTGCGGGTTCGCGGGCATCAGTTCTTATAGTGCAGCTTCGCGAACATCGTCAGGAACACCGGGTAGACGATGATCAGCAGCAAGTAGCTGAACCACATCGGGAACCAGGTCATCAGGCTGGTGTCCCAGATGATGTAGCTGCAATAAACGTGCAGCGGCACGCTTCCCGCGATGTAGACGACTGGCGCGGTGACCAGCGCGCGGTGCCGCTTGTTGGCGAACACCACCCGGTTGCGCAGCAGGAGCAGGATCCCGGTGATACCGGCGTACGTCATCGGCACGAGCAGGATCTTGTCGGTCGTCGGTGTCATCACGTGCTGCATCGTGAGGCCGTCGCCGAGGATCACTCGGAGCAGGTGGACCACGACGCCGAGGCCGATCGTCAGCATCGCCGCTTCGCGGAAGAAGTAGCCGCGGCGGTGGAAGGTCTGCGCGATCGACGGGCGTGATTGCGTAGCGGTGGCGTTCATTTCGCCGATTCCCGATACGTCAGCTTCCATAGCATGGTGAGGAACACCGGGTAGACGACGATAAGCAGCAGGTAGCTGAACCAATAACCGGCCATGTGCACATAGAAGCTGACATCACCCGTCACCAACGTCACGTAGATGTGCAACGGCACACTCAGGGTGATGTAGGCGATGGCCGCAGTCAGTGCGATCCGGTGTGGCTTGTTGACGAACACCATCCGGCGATAGCTCGCGATGCCCGCGATGGCGGCGTAGGTCATCGGGACCATCAGCGCGACGTCGGTGCCCACCGTGAGGACGTACCGAAGCGTGGCGTCGTCGCCGAAAGCCACGCGGAAGAGGTGGAGGAAGAAGCCGATCGCGATGGTGAGCATCGCTGCTTCGCGGAAGCAGTAGCCGTGCCTGCGATAGGCGTCCCAGAGGCCACCCTCGCGTTGTACTACGTCTGTAGTGGTTGTCATAGCCAAACGGTACCACTACATGTGTAGTGAGTGTCAAGGGTCGCGCTACGGCTTCGGCGGCAGGTTGTCCAACCAGCTGTCGGGGAGCAGCTCGATCAGCTGGCCGTCCGGGTCGCGGATCATCGCGAAGTGCTCGGTTGACGCCTCCCTGATGACCGAACCGCCATACTCGTCGACCTGCGTCAGCACGCCGGTCAGATCGGACACGGACAGCGATATGTGCGTCAGGCCCACCTCGTCCATCACCCGTTTCCCACCGACGTTGACGTCGCGCTTGCTGTAGTCGATCAGCTCGAGCACGAAGCCGTCGCGCACCAGATACGTCGCGCGGACACCGATCGGCCCGTCGAGTTGCAGCAGGGCGGCCGTCCCCTCGTCGGGCAGATCGAGATCCCACCAGAACTGGAACCCGAGCAGTTGCTCATAGAACCGGCGCGACCGATCACGGTCGGTGACGCACAAGCCGACATGGTTGAAGACAGTTCGGTGATCAGCCACAGTCCACCTTTCTAAAGATGCAAAGATAGCCTAATGGGCCGACCGGACGTCAGCACCGACGCGATCGTCGACGTCGATCACCACTCAGAGGACTACCACCGCAACGAGCTCGCGATCAACGCCGACCTTCGCGCCAAATGCCCCGTCGCGTGGAACGAGAACTACGGCGGGTTCTGGTTCGTGACCGGTTATGACGCCGTCTCCCAAGTGGCGCGCGACAGCGAGACCTTCGCGCACAAATACGAGCCCGATGCCGCCGACGGCGTGAGCTATCAGGGCGAGATGGGCGTGCCACGGCCGGAAGGCCAACCGCCGCTTGGCATCGGCGAGGTCGACGGCCCCTACCACCTCGCGCTGCGTCGCGCGCTCACCCCGTTCTTCTCATCCGGCGCCGTCGAGAAGATGCGGCCGTTCATGGAGCAGTCGGTGCACTGGTTCCTCGATCAGAAGATCGCCGACGGGCGGATGGACCTGGTGGGTGACTACGCGAGCCCGGTGCCCGCGATCCTCACCATGCGGTTGATGGGCTTGCCGTATGACAACTGGCGGCTCTACGCCGACCTGTTCCACTCGGTGATGGCCTCATCCGGCGGCGACGAGTACAAGCGGGCGATCGGTCAGGTGCCGGCAATGCTGGAGGGGTTGCTCGCGTTCATCGCCGCGCGACGGGCAGAACCGCGCGACGACCTGACGAGCTTCCTCGTCCAGTTCGACATCGACGGCCGGCGGTTGACCGACACACAGCTGCTCGACATTCTGTGGAACCTGATCGGCGGCGGCGTCGACACCACGACGTCGTTGACGGCGCTGAGCCTGCTGCATCTCGGCACGCATCCCGAACTACGCCAGCAGCTCATCGAGCGACCGGAGCTGTATCGCACTGCCGCAGAGGAGTTTCTGCGCTTCTTCTCCGTCAACAAACAACTGAGCCGAACCGTGAGCCGCGACACCGTGCTGGGCGGCCAACCGCTGCGTCGCAACGACCGACTGCTCATCAGCTGGATCGGGGCGAACCACGACGACGCCGAGTTCGACTGTCCCGGAGAGGTTGTGCTGGACCGCTCGCCGAACCGCCACGTCACATTCGGCCTCGGAGCCCACCGCTGCATCGGCGCGCCGCTGGCCCGAGTCATGTTCGAGGTGATGGTCGCCGGGGTGCTGGACCGCTTGCCGGACTACGAGATCGACCTCGACGGTGTGCAGCGGTACACCGGCAATCCGACGATGGACGGGGTGGGCAAGCTTCCTGTGACGTTCACAGCGGGACGGTCGCTGGGCACGCCGCCGCTCTAGAAGAGCGCGTACTGCCCGCCGTCGAGCGTGTGGTCGGTGAACTCCTCGATGTCGGTTCCACCGATCACAGTGTCGAGGAGAGCCATGAAATCGGCGTCGGCGACCAACGGGACACCGAGCTCATTCGCCTGATAACCCTTGCCCTGTTCGGGCCGCGGCTCGTTGCAGATCACCAGCGACGTCTCCTGGTCGATGGCGTCGGTGTAGGACAGCCCGGCGTGCAGGATGCGCTCGACGAGCTCCTCGTGGGTGCGCGACACCTCCGCCGACAGCGCGACGCGCATACCCTGCACCAGCGGGCGGCCGCGGACGAAGCGACCCGGGTTGAGATACGGGCACGGCATCCGCGACGCGATCTGTTTGAGCGGCCGCAACTCCTCGTGGGTGACGAGCCCGCTCGGCCATTCGCGGCGCTCCACCGGGCGCAGCGGCAGCCAGACTTTGCGCTCGCGCGCACGCACGAGCGCGGGCTTGAGGATCTGGGCGAGCACCAGCGCGTCGTCGAGGGCGTCGTGCGGCTTCATCTGTGTGACGCCCCAATGCGACGCCAGCGTCTCCAGTCGCATGTTGTCGCAGTCGAGGCC
This sequence comes from Mycobacterium sp., assembly GCA_035279185.1. Taxonomy (GTDB): domain Bacteria; phylum Actinomycetota; class Actinomycetes; order Mycobacteriales; family Mycobacteriaceae; genus Mycobacterium. Next base: position 2,956 of record DATEIG010000761.1, on the reverse strand, counting down.
GAGGCGACGGCAGAGTTCGACCGTGCACATGACGGTGTCGATGGGCAGTTCAGCGCCGACCAGTTCGGCTTCGGCAGCCAAGAACGAGTAGTCGAACCCGACATTGTGCGCGACGAGCGTGCGCCCGCGCAGCACCTCGATGACGTCACCCACGACGTCTGCGAAGGTGGGCTGACCGGCCAGCATTTCCGCCGTCAGCCCGTGGACATGGGTGGGGCCGGGATCGACACCGGGATCGAGCAGGCTCGAAACGCTGCGCTCGACGTTTCCGTCGTCGCTGATCGCCAGCGCCGCAACGCTCACGATGCGCGCCTGCCCCGGCCGGAAGCCCGACGTTTCGACGTCTACGACCGCCCAGCCCGCTCCGGGTTCGGCGGCCGGCCGACCCCAGGAGCCGCTCCGCCGGCGACATCCGGCCTGCGTTTGGCTCACCTCGTCAGGATGGCACGGTGATCCGACAAGCCTCGCCCGGTGAGGCCGCGTGTCGGACACATAAAATGCACGGAATGGTTACCGCTCGTGGACGAATCGCGCTTGCGGCCGGATCCGCCGCGCGCTGGTCGTCGCGGGTGACCGGCCGCGGCGCAGGCGCGATGATCGGCGGCCTGGTGTCGATGACGCTGGACAAATCGATCCTGCGCCAGCTCGGCGAGGGCCGCTCGACGGTCATCGTGACCGGCACGAACGGCAAGTCGACGACCACCAGGATGGCGGCTGCGGCGTTGGGCACGTGCGGTCCGGTGGCCACCAACGCCGAGGGCGCAAACATGGACGCCGGCTTGGTCGCCGCACTCGCGGCGGCCCGCGATGCCGACCTTGCGGCCCTCGAAGTCGACGAGATGCACGTGCCGCACGTCGCCGACGCGGTGAACCCGGCAGTGATCGTGCTGCTGAATTTGTCCCGCGATCAGCTCGACAGGGTGGGTGAGATCAACCACATCGAGCGCACACTTCGGGCCGGGCTCACACGTCACCCCGACACCGTCGTCGTCGCCAATTGCGACGACGTGCTGATGACGTCGGCGGCCTACGACAGCCCGAACGTGGTCTGGGTGGCCGCCGGCGGTAGCTGGGCCAACGACTCGGTGAGCTGTCCGCGCAGCGGCGAGATCATCGTGCGCGACGGGGCCGACTGGTATTCGACCGGAACGGATTTCAAGAGGCCGACGCCGCAGTGGTGGTATGACGACACGAACATCTACGGGCCAGAGGGCTTTTCGATGCCGATGCGGCTCGCGCTGCCGGGAACCGTCAACCGCGGCAACGCAACTCAGGCAGTGGCGGCGGCAGTCGCGATGGGTGCCGATCCGGCAGCCGCGGTGACGGCGGCGTCCGGGGTCGACGAGGTCGCGGGCCGCTACAGCATCGTGCAGCTGGGCGCGCACACCGTGCGGATGCTGCTCGCCAAGAACCCGGCGGGCTGGCAGGAGGCGCTGTCGATGGTCGACACCGACAAGGGCTCAGTGGTGATCTCGGTCAACGGGCAGGTGCCCGACGGCGAGGACCTGTCGTGGCTGTGGGACGTCAACTTCGAGCACTTCGTCGACCATCCCGTGGTCGCCGCGGGTGAGCGCGGCACGGATCTCGCGGTGCGGTTGGGCTATGCGGGCGTCGAACACACGTTGGTGCACAACGCCGTCGAGGCGATCACGTCGTGCCCGCCCGGCCACGTCGAGGTCGTCGCGAACTACACGGCGTTTCTGCAGCTCAATCGGACTCTTGGGCGGGGTGGCCGTGTCTGACTCGACGGTGCGGATCGGCCTTGTACTGCCCGACGTGATGGGCACGTACGGCGACGGCGGCAACTCGGTGGTGATGCGCCAACGTCTGCGGCTCAGGGGGTTCGACGCCGAGATCGTCAACATCACGCTCGACGATCCGGTGCCGTCGACGTTGGACCTCTATACGCTCGGCGGCGCGGAGGATTACGCGCAGCGACTCGCGACGCGCCACCTGATCCGCTACCCGGGGCTGCAGGAGGCTGCGGCGAAAGGTGCGCCGGTGCTGGCGATCTGCGCGGCCATCCAGGTACTCGGGCATTGGTATGAGACGTCGGCGGGTGAACGGGTCGACGGCGTGGGCCTGCTGGATCTGACGACGTCGCCGCAGCCGAAGCGGACCATCGGGGAGGTGGTTTCGCAGCCGCTGCTGCCCGGCCTCACCGATCGGTTGACCGGTTTCGAAAACCACCGCGGGGGAACGGTTTTGGGCCCTGGCGCGAAGCCGCTGGCCAAGGTGATCTCCGGAGCGGGCAACCGCGAGGGCGACGGCTTCGACGGTGCCGTGGCCGGCAGCGTCGTCGCCACGTACCTGCACGGGCCGTGCCTGGCCCGTAACCCGCAACTCGCGGACCATCTGCTCGCGCAGGTCGTCGGTGAGCTGCCCCCGTTGGACCTCCCCGAGGTGGACCTGCTACGCCGCGAACGCCTCGCCGCACCCCGCCGCGTATAGGGCGTCGGCGACTCGGGCCAGCCAGTCGTGGGGGGTGTCCTCGGCGAATACCCGAATGACGTTCCAGCCCAGCGCTTGCAACATCCTAAGTCGTGCGGTGTCTTCGAGGGAAAGCGTGCGATCGGCGCATTCGACTGCGACCATGTATTCCCGCCAGCCCATGTCCAGCCACGCGACCGGTAGCGTCGACGTCGCCAGCACGGGAATCTGCGTCTCCGGGCGCGGAAAGCCTGCGTCGTGCAACCACAACCGAGTGACGCTCTCACGCGGCGACTCGGCTCCTCCGTCGACCAGCGGAAGAAGTTCGCGCAGTTGTTGATTCCCGTGTGCGCGCGGATAGCGTTTTGCGAGCGCACAGACGTCGGCGACGGAAAACCTCTCGCTCCACATCAGTGCGTCCAACCGGCCCAGCGCGTCTGGCCTGTCCAGATGACGGCCCACATCGAACGCCGTTCGCACCCTGTTGGTGACGGGCAACCCGGATATCAGGGTGATCTCGTCATCG
>DATEIG010000760.1:0-5245 GCA_035279185.1 Mycobacterium sp. | reverse complement strand
TGGGAAGAAATCATTGATTTAGCGTGCTAATCACTTGCATGGCAACATCGCCCCTTGTGGACGTCAAAACACCCTCCCGCTGGCGCATGATCATCGTGCTGGGTGTCATGGTCGCCCTCGGTCCGTTGACCATCGACATGTATCTGCCCGCGCTTCCGAAGATCGCCGACGACCTGTCGGTGTCGTCGTCCGTCGTGCAGTTGACCCTGACGGGGACGCTCGCGGGTTTGGCGCTCGGACAGTTGATCGTCGGCCCGCTGTCGGACTCGCTGGGCCGTCGGCGCCCGCTGATGGCCGGGATCGTCGTGCACATGGTGGCGTCGGTCATCTGCATGCTCGCGCCGAACCTCGTCGTGCTCGGACTGGCCCGCGTCCTGCAGGGCTTCGGCGCTGCCGCGGCCATGGTGGTCGCGATCGCCGTCGTCGGTGACCTCTTCTCGGACAACGCCGCCGCGACCGTGCTCAGCCGGCTGATGCTGGTGCTCGGGGTGGCTCCCGTCGTCGCGCCGTCGCTTGGTGCGGCGGTGCTGCTGCACGGCTCATGGCACTGGGTGTTCACCGCGCTCGTCATCTTGGCGGGTCTTCTGCTTCTCGTCGCCGTGTTCGCTTTGCCCGAGACGCTGCCGTCGTCGCACCGCAGGCCGTTGCGGGCCGGCGGCATCGCGAGGACCTACGTCGAACTGCTGCGCGACAAGCGGTTCGTCATCCTCGTGCTGGTCGCCGCACTCGGCATGTCGGGCCTGTTCGCCTACATCGCCGGAGCGTCGTTCGTGCTGCAGGGCGTCTACGGGCTCGACCAGCAGGCCTTCGCGCTGGTGTTCGGCGCAGGCGCGGTGGCGCTGATCGCGTCCACGCAGTTCAACGTGGTGCTGCTCAAGCGATTCTCGCCGCAGGCGATCACGCTGTGGGCGCTGGCCGCGGCGCTGCTCGCAGGCGGCGTCTTCGTCGGGCTGGCGGTCGCCGACATCGGTGGTCTCGCGGGGTTCGTCGTCCCGGTGTGGGGGATCCTGGCCGCGATGGGCCTGGTGCTGCCGAACGCCCCCGCGGTGGCGCTGTCCCGGCACCCCGACGCCGCAGGCACCGCCGCGGCGCTTCTCGGTGCCGCGCAGTTCGGCATCGGTGCTGCGGTGGCCCCGCTGGTCGGAATCCTCGGCAACGACGAGTTGGCGCTGGCCGCGGTGATGGCCGCCAGCGCGCTCGTGGCGCTTCTCGCACTTCTCGCCGTCGGCGTCTCCACCAGGGACGACGCCGCGGAGGCGGCATCCGATGAGGCGTTGGCCGAACGCGCGTAGTTGTCGCGGTCGTCGACGCCCCGTAGCGTCGGGACGCATTGGGTAATCGGCTGTAACGGTTGTTCTGCCGGGCCTGTCGCACGGGTCGTGTGACTGCGAAGTCCCTAAGAACAGGCCGAATGCGGTGGCGTCGGGCCGGGTGAGCCGACACCATCGGGTCAAGCCGAGACGAGGTGGGGATATGACCGCGGCGTTGCGAGGCCGGTCTGCGGCCGCATCCGCGCCGCGCACCGACCCGTGGCACGCGCTCTGGGCCATGATGGTCGGCTTCTTCATGATCCTCGTCGACGCGACGATCGTGTCGGTCGCCAACCCGTCGATCATGGAGAACCTGGGCACCGGCTACGACGCCGTGATCTGGGTGACCAGCGCCTACCTACTCGGTTTCGCGGTGCCGCTGCTGCTGGCGGGGCGGCTCGGCGACCGGTACGGGCCGAAGAACCTCTATCTCGTCGGCCTGCTGATCTTCACCGCCGCATCGCTGTGGTGCGGCCTGTCGGGCACCATCGGCATGCTGATCGCCGCCCGGGTGGTTCAGGGTGTGGGCGCCGCGCTGCTGACACCGCAGACGCTGTCCACGATCACGCGCATCTTCCCCGCCGACCGTCGCGGCGTCGCGATGAGTGTCTGGGGCGCGACGGCCGGGGTCGCCACGCTGGTGGGCCCGCTGGCCGGCGGCGTGCTCGTCGACCAGCTCGGCTGGCAGTGGATCTTCATCGTCAACGTGCCGATCGGGATCCTCGGCCTCGGGTTGGCCTACTGGTTCGTGCCGAACCTTCCGACCGAGAAGCACGGCTTCGACCTGATCGGCGTCGTGCTGTCCGGCGTCGGCATGTTCCTGGTCGTCTTCGCCCTGCAGGAGGGTCAGTCGCATCACTGGGCGCCGTGGGTGTGGGGCACCCTCGCCCTCGGCACCGGCTTCATGGCGGCGTTCGTCTTCTGGCAGCAGGCCAACCGCGACGAGCCGCTGGTGCCGCTCGGCATCTTCCGCGACCGCGACTTCAGCCTGTCCACGCTCGGCGTCGCGACGATCGGCTTCGTCGTGACGGGAATGATCCTGCCGGTGATGTTCTACGCCCAGGCGGTGTGCGGGCTGTCGCCGACGCGGTCGGCGCTGCTGACCGCGCCGATGGCGATCGCGACCGGCGTGCTGGCGCCGTGGGTCGGCAAGATCGTCGACCGGTATCACCCCCGCCCGATCATCGGCTTCGGCTTTTCGATGCTCGCCGTGGCGCTGACGTGGCTGTCGGTGGAGATGACCCCGACTACGCCGATCTGGCGAATCGTGTTGCCGCTCACGGCCACCGGCATCGGCATGGCGTTCATCTGGTCCCCGCTCGCGGCCACGGCGACCCGCAACCTGGCGCCGGCCGTGGCGGGCGCGGGCTCCGGCGTCTACAACGCGACCAGGCAGGTCGGATCCGTCCTGGGCAGCGCAGGCATGGCGGCGTTCATGACCACCCGCATCAGCGCGGAGATGCCGCTTGCCGCCGACGGGCCGAGCGGTGAAGGGTCGGTGACGCAGCTTCCCGGCTTCCTGCACGAACCGTTCGCCGCCGCGATGTCGCAGTCGCTGCTCCTGCCTGCGTTCGTCGCGTTGTTCGGCGTGGTGGCCGCGATGTTCCTGCTCGGCTTCGCCACCTCGCCCGCTCCCGAATCCCCGCGCGAGGAGGTCGACGACGAGTACTGGGACGACGATGACGACATCGACGACGACCACTACGTCGAGTTCACCGTCGTGCACGACGAGCCGCATACCTACGCGGGGCGCACAGCCGAACCCGATACGTCGAACGAGGTCACCACGATCATCGAAGCGGTGAAGGCCGAACCCGAGCCTGCGCCTGAACCCGAGCCCGCGCCCGTTGAGCACCGAGAACCGCCCGCTCAGCGCCGAGAACCCGTGCGAAGCCTGTCCGACTTCCTCGCCGACGTGCCCCCGCCGCGACCGTCGGTCGAGCCGATCGGCTTTGCCCACAACGGTTTCCACACCGACGACAAGAAGCTCTTCCAGCCGCTCAGCAGGTTCGAGCCCCGTGAGCCGGTCGAGCCGCAGAGGCCGGACATCCTCAGCCCCCACTTCGATGTGGACATCGGCAGCCACGCCCGCTTCGACAGCCCCGACGACGTCGCCTTCGAGCCGCCGTCGAGGCATGGTCTCGTCGAGGACGAGACGCCGTCCAACGGCAGGCACACTCGCGCCGACGCCGACGATGCGCCGAGCGGCAGGCACGGGCGGCACTCGCGTCGCGGTGACTAGTCGAACAGCACGGCGGCGTTCAGATACCCCGCGGGATCGAACGCCGTCTTGACCGCCCGCATCGCGGCGATATCGGCATCGGTGCGCGACATACCGAGATAGTCGCGCTTGCGGCTGCCGACGCCGTGTTCGGAGCTGACGTTCCCGCCGTGGCGGGCGATCAGGGCCATCATGGCCGAGTACAGCGCGGCCTCGCGGTCGCCATCGAGCGCGCAGCGCAGAACGTTGAGGTGCAGATTGCCCTCGCCGATGTGGCCGAACAGGACGGGGATCGCGTCGGGAGCGTGCTCGGCGATCAGCTCGCCGGATTCGCGGGCGAACGGCGAGATCGCCGACAAGGGCAGTGACACATCGAATTTCAGGGGAGGGCCGTAGAGGCCGAGAACCTCTCCGACGGATTCGCGCACCTGCCAGAGCCGTTGCTGCGCGTTGACGTCGACGCCGACCGCGGGTTCTCCGGTCAGCCGCGCATGTTCCAGCGCGTCGGCCAACTGCTCGGTCTGGTCGGAATCCGCCGCGAGTTCGATCAGCAGCTGCCAGGCGCCGTCGACGGGCGCGGCGACGCCGAGGTGCTCGGCGGTCAGATCGCTTGCGCGCGAATCGATCAACTCCAGGGCCGCGATCCCGTCCATGTCCCGGAATTCCCGTCCGGCGGCTACCAGGTCGTCGAGCGCGGCGAACCCGCACACCGCGGTCACCCTGTTCGTCGGGGTGGGGTGCAGTCGCAGATCCAGGGCGGTGATGACGCCGAGAGTGCCCTCGGCGCCGACGAACAGCGAGGCCAGGTCGTAGCCGGTGTTGTCCTGCCGAACCTGGCTGTGCCGCGCCACGATCGACCCGTCGGGAAGGACGACGTCGAGTCCGATGACCTGTTCGCCCATGTTGCCGTAGCGCACAGTGCGCAGCCCGCCCGCGTTGGTCGACGCCATACCGCCGACCGTGGCGGAATCGCGCGCGGCGATGTCCACGCCGAACACCAGGCCCGCCGTGTTCGCCGCGCGCTGCACGGCGGCCAGCGTCACGCCCGCGCCGACCCGGATGCGCCGCTCGACCGTGTCCACCTCACCGATCTCGGTCAGCCGCTCAGTGGACAGCAGCACGTCGTCGTGTTCGGGGACTGTGCCCGCGACCAGCGACGTGCGGCCGCCCTGCACGGTGACGTGCACGCCGGCGGTCCGGCAGACCGCCAGGACTGCGGCGATCTCCTCGGCGCCACCCGGCCGCACGAGAACGCTGGCGTGCCCGCGGTAGCGGCCCGTGTGGTCGACGCTGCGGCCGTCGAGCACGTCGGGATCAGCGCTGACGTGCGCGGCGCCGACGATCTCGGCGAGGCGGGCGGTCAGCGATTCGGTCACCCCGTGGGTCTATCACACGGCGCGAGCGTCAGGAATGCACCCAGATCGACGAGGCCGTCCGGCGATCCGGGCAGGTAGTCGGTGACCGCCCGCGACCGCACGATGAACGCCGTCGACTGCGCCCGGCTGATCGCGACGTTCAGCCGGTTCCGGTTGAGCAGGAACGGCATCCCGCGCGGGACGTCGTCGATCGCCGATGCCGTCATCGAGACGAAGACGATGGGCGCCTCACGGCCCTGCAGCTTGTCGACCGTGCCGACGAGGACATCGGGCAGACCCGCCGCCTGAAGCTGGGCGCGCAACAGCACGACCTGCGCGTTGTAGGGCGCGACGACGAG
>DATEIG010000759.1:0-2519 GCA_035279185.1 Mycobacterium sp. | reverse complement strand
TTCCACCACGAAGCCGTGGGCGACATGACGCTGAACTACGAGACGTTTCACCTGCCCGCTGATCCCGGGCTGTCGCTGATCCTCTACACCGCCGACCCGGGGTCGCCGTCGGAGGCCAAGCTGCGCGAGCTCACCGAACGGTAGATTGGCCGGCATGCTCCTGTCGGCCAAACTCGCCCCGACGTTCGACTATCCGGTCATGGAGCAATTCTGGCGCGCCGCAGACGAACTCGGCTTCCATTGCGTCGCCAACTACGACCACTTCTACGGCCTGCAGGACCACGCCGACCCGACGCTGGAAGGGTGGACGTCGCTCGCCGCGATGGCTGCGATCGTCAGGCGGGCTCGGGTCAGCTGCATGGTCTCCGGTGTGACCTATCGGAACCCGGCGCTGCTCGCGAAGATGGCGGTGACGGTCGACCACATCAGCGGCGGCCGCATGGATTTCGGGCTCGGCGCCGGTTGGCACGAAGCCGAGCATCGGGCCTACGGTCTCGAATTTCCCAGCGGGGGAACGCGTGTGGCGATGCTCGATGAGGCGCTGACGCTGATCAAACGGTTGTGGACGGAGGAGTCGGTCACCTTCGAGGGCCGCTTCTACACCTTGCGGGATGCGCTGTGTGAACCCAAACCCCTTCAGCGGCCGCACCCGCCGATCGTCGTCGGGGGAGAGAAGCCCAAGATGCTTCGGGTGGTCGCACGCCACGCCGACGAATGGAATGTGCCCAGCCACGGCGACGTCGCCGAGTGGACCGCGACCAGCGCCGCCCTCGACGAGGCGTGCGTGGAGGTCGGGCGCGACCCCGCCGACATCACGCGTTCGGTCCAACTGTTCGTCCAACCGGCCAAAGCGGGACACCTCGAGGAGCAGTTGGCCAGGCTGCCCGAACTGACGTCACGCGGTTGCGAACACGCGGTGCTGTCGTTCTACCAACCGCCGACGGCCCACCAACTGCAGGAGTGCGCCGCGCACATCGGCGGCTAGATCGTGCCCCCGCCGCCCGCGGCGAACGTGCCCTGTGTGACGGGTTGCACGTGCATCGGCTCCGGGGTCCGGCGAGATCGTCGCATCCGGCCCTCCAGCCACACCGCGAAGTAGGACAGCGCGAAGTTGACGGCGATCATCAGGATCGCAATGACGATCAGGGCGGGGATGTAGTTGCCGTAGGCCGATCCGACCTGCGTGCCCTGCCGGACCATTTCCAGGAACGTGATCTGGTAGCCGATCGCGGTGTCCTTGAGCACCACGACCATCTGCGAGACCAGTACCGGCAGCATCGAGGTGATCGCCTGTGGCAGCAGGATCGACCGCATGGTCTGGCCCCACCCGAGCCCGAGGGACGAGGCCGCCTCGGCCTGCCCGCGCGGCAGCGCGTTGACGCCGGCACGCACGATCTCGGCGATGACGGCGCCGTTGTACAGCGTCAAACCCGTGATGACACCCGCGAGCGCCAGGTGCTTCGACGGGAACAGGTCGTAGAACGCATACAGGAAGTACGCGAAGATCATCATGATCAGCACGGGCACGGCGCGGAAGAACTCCACGATGACCGAGGACGTCCATCGAACGGCGGTGTGCGTCGACATCCGTCCCACCCCGAGCACGAACCCCATCAGCAGCGCCAACACGATGGACACCGCGGCCGCGGTCAGCGTGCCCTGCACGCCCGGGAGGATGTAGGTCTTCCACAGGTTCGCGCTGAGGAACGGCTCCCATTTCGCCGCGGTCAGCTGACCTTTGGACTGCAGTTTCGAGTAGACCAGCCACAGTACGACCAGGCTGACGACGATGGTGACCGCCGAGATCACGGTGTTCCGCACCCGCGCGCGAGGCCCCGGCGCGTCGAAGAGGACCGATGCCGAGCTCACCGCGACACCGCCAGCCGCTTGCCGAGCCATCCGAAGAACAGGCCTGTCGGCAGCGTCAGGATGATGAAGCCACCCGCGAAGATCGCCCCGACGGTCATCAGCGCCGCGGTGTTCTCGATCATCTCCTTCATCAGCAGCGCCGCCTCCGCGACGCCGATCGCCGACGCGATCGTCGTGTTCTTCGTCAGAGCGATGAGCACCGAGCCCAACGGCGCGATGACCGCGCGAAAAGCCTGCGGCAGCAGAACCATTCGCAGATTCTGACCGAAGGTGAAGCCCAGCGACCGCGCCGCTTCGGCCTGGCCCAGCGGAACGGTGTTCACGCCGGAGCGGACCGTCTCACAGACGAACGACGCCGTATAGACAGTGAATCCGAGCACCGCGAGCCGAAAGTTGCTGTCCTCGATCGACGTCGCCGACTGCGAGTCGACCAGGGTGATACCCAGCGTCTGAGCAAGCCCGAACGAGCAGAACAGGATGATCAGCGTGAGCGGGGTGTTGCGGACCACGTTGACGTACGCGGTGCCGATCCAGTTGAGCATCGGCACCGGCGCCAGCCGCATCGCGGCCAGCGCCGTGCCGAGGATCAGCGCCCCGATCGCCGAGAACGCCGTCAGCTGAATCGTCGTCCAGAACGCCTCGACGATCTG
>DATEIG010000758.1:0-2635 GCA_035279185.1 Mycobacterium sp. | reverse complement strand
ACGACCTGACCTGCACCATCGAGCCGGGCGTGGTCACCGGATTCCTCGGCCCGAACGGCGCGGGCAAGACGACGACCATGCGGATGATCCTCGGGCTGGACCATCCCACCTCGGGCTGCGCGACCATCGACGGCAAGCGCTACCGCGACCTGGTCGACCCGCTGCGGCACGTCGGCGCCCTGCTCGACGCCAAGCAGACCCACCCCAACAGGTCGGTGCGCACACATCTGCGCTGGATCGCGGCGACGAACCGGTTGCCGCAGAGCCGGGTCAACGACGTGCTGGAGAAGGTCGGCCTGTCGACGGTCGCGACGAAAAGGGCGGGCACGCTGTCGCTCGGGATGAGCCAGCGGCTGGGCATCGCGGCGGCGCTGATCGGCGATCCGCCTGTGCTGCTGTTCGACGAGCCGGTCAACGGCCTCGACCCCGAGGGCATCCGGTGGGTGCGGACGCTGATGCGCACGCTCGCCGCTGAGGGCCGCACGGTGTTCGTGTCCAGCCACCTGCTGGCCGAGATGTCCAACACCGCCGACCGGCTGGTGGTGATCGGCCGCGGCAAGCTGATCGCGTCGACGACGGTGACCGACTTCGTCGGGCGCGCCGACGGCGTCCGCGTGCGTAGCCCGCAGCTGGACATGCTGCGCACGGTACTGACCGAGGCGGGCATCGAGGTCGACGACGACGAGGCGGCCACCGCCCTGCTGGTGCGCGGGGCCGCCTGCGAGGTCGTCGGCGACCTGGCCGCGCGCAACGGAATCACGTTGCACGAGTTGACCTCACAGCAGGCCTCGCTGGAGGACGCGTACATGAAGCTGACCGACGACGCGGTCCAGTACCGCGCGCGCACGCGTGGGGCGTCGAAGGCAGAAGCGACATGAGCGCGCTCGCGGTCGTCAACGCCGAACGCATCAAACTGTTCAGCACCAGGTCGCTGCTGTGGTCGGCGGTGGCGATCGCGGTCCTGAGCCTCGGCCTCGCAGCCGTCCAGGCGTCGACGGCGTACGGTCCGGGCGGCGTCGCCCCGCAGAGGGCGGCGATGGGTGTCGCCGTGTTCGGTGTGCCCGTGATGATGATCCTGTCGGCGCTGAGCGTGACCAATGAGTACCGCAACGGCCTGATCCGTACGACGTTCGCCGCGGTGCCGAACCGGACGCTGGTGCTCGTCGCCAAAGCCGTTGTCGCAGCCGTGGTTTCCGGGGCTTACGCCGCGGTCATGGTGATGGCGTCGATCGTGGTGGCGCACTCGGATCCGCGCAACTGGCGGCTCGTCGCCGCCATCGCGCTGTACGCCGCGCTCGCCGCGGTGCTCGGCGTCGCGGTCGGCGCGCTGGTCCGAGCCTCGGCGGGCGCGGTGGCGCTGCTGCTGCTGTGGCCGCTCGTCGCCGAACCGCTGCTCGGCAACATGCCGAACATCAGCGGGAAGATCGGTCCGTACCTGCCGTTCGCGAACGCGTTCACCTTCATCGACGTGCAGTGGCTCTACCCGTACTACGCCATGCCGTGGGGGCCGATCGGGTCGATCGTCTACTTCACCTTCGTCGTGGCCGCGGTGTTCGTCGGTGCGCTGGTCACGATCAACCGGCGCGACGCCTGAACGCCAACCGCTAACGTGGGCGCAATGGTTCGCAAGTCGCGCGGGGTCTGCGCTGTGGTCGCCGCGGTCGGTATCGTCGTCGCCCTGGGCGGCTGCGGCAGCAAGCCCGCCAAGGAAGCCACCAACCCGCCGTCCACACCTGCCGCCTCCGGCGCCGCCACCGACTACGCCGAGGGGCTGCGCGGGCGCATCAAGGCCGACGCGATGATGGCGCACCTGCAGAAGCTGCAGGACATCGCCGACGCCCACGACGGCAACCGGTCGCTGGGAACATCCGGCTACGACGCGAGCGTCGACTATGTCGTCACGGCGCTGCGTGACAAGGGTTTCGACGTGCAGACTCCCGAGTTCGAGGTGCGCCTGGCGTTCGCCGAGGACCCGCAACTGACCGTCGGCGGTGCGGCGGTCGAGGCGAAGCCGCTCGAGTTCACCATCGGCACACCCGACGGCGGCGTCACGGGTCCGCTCGTGCCTGCCCGCGTCGACGACACGCCCGGCTGTACGGCGGCGGACTACGACGGCCTGCCGGTGCAGGGCGCTGTGGTGCTGGTCGACCGCGGCACCTGCCCGTTCATGCAGAAGCAGTCCGCGGCGGCCGAGCGCGGTGCGGTGGCCCTCGTCGTCGCCAACAACGAGGACGGCGACCAGATGGGCGGCACCCTCGGCGAGGAGTCCAACCCGAAGATCCCGGTCGTGAGCGTCACCAAGGCCACCGGCGAGCGCCTGCGCGCGGCCCCTGGCCCGACCACCTTGCGCCTCGAGGCAGGCGTCGACGTCAAGAAGACCCGCAACGTCATCGCGCAGACGAAGACCGGATCGCCCGAAGACGTCGTGATGGTCGGCGCGCATCTCGACAGCGTGAAAGAGGGGCCGGGCATCAACGACAACGGGTCAGGAGTCGCGGCGGTGCTGGAGACCGCGCTGCAACTGGGCCCGTCGCCGGACGTCAAGAACGCGGTGCGGTTCGGCTTCTGGGGCGCGGAGGAACTCGGGCTGAAGGGGTCGAACAACTACGTCGAGTCACTCGACGTCGACCAGCTC
>DATEIG010000757.1:0-2637 GCA_035279185.1 Mycobacterium sp. | reverse complement strand
GACCGTGAACGGCAGGCGCCTGTTCTACCGCGAGGCGGGCAGCCCGGATGCGCCCGCGCTCGTGCTGCTGCACGGCTTCCCCACCAGCTCGTTCATGTTCCGCGAGCTCATTCCCCGGCTGGCGGACACCTTCCACGTGATCGCACCCGATCATCTGGGTTTCGGCCTGTCCGACGCCCCCACCGTCGACGAGTTCGACTACACCTTCGATGCGCTGTCGGACCTCACCGAAACGCTCCTCGATGAGCTGGGCGTCGATCGGTATGCGATCTATGTCCAGGACTACGGCGCGCCCATCGGGTGGCGACTCGCGCTGCATCGCCCGGACGCCATCACCGCGATCGTGACCCAGAACGGAAACGGATACGACGAAGGGTTCGTCGAGAGCTTCTGGACCGCGGTGTGGGATTACCAGCGCGAGCAGAATCCGGACACCGAAGCAGGCGTCCGCACGGCGCTGAGCCTCGAGGGAATCCGGTGGCAGTACGTGGCAGGCGTGAAAGACGAGACGTTGGTCAGTCCTGACACCTGGCTGCACGACGCCGCTCTGGTGGCGCGGCCGGGCAACGACCTCGTCCAACTGAAGCTCTTCCGCGACTATGCGACGAATGCGCCGCTGTACCCGGCGCTGCACTCGTATCTGCGCTCACACGAGGTGCCCGTCCTGGCCGTCTGGGGTCAGGAAGACCCCATCTTCGGACCTGACGGCGCGCGTGCCTTCGGCAAGGATTCGCCCGACGCCGAAATCCATCTGCTCGACGGCGGGCACTTCCTGTTGGAGACCGCGGTCGACGAGGTGGCCGAGCTGATGCGACGCTTCCTGACGGCGCGACTCGTGGGGTGACGCTCGAGCGTTAGACGGTGAAACCCAACGCGCGCAACTGTTCCCGGCCGTCCTCGGTGATCTTGTCCGGACCCCACGGCGGGTTCCATACCCAGTTGATCTTGATCTCCTTGACCAGGCCGGCGCCGACGAGCGCCTGGTGCGACTGGTCCTCGATCACATCGGTGAGAGGGCATGCGGCCGACGTCAGCGTCATGTCGATCAGCGCGACCTTGCCTGCGTCGCTCTCCTCGACGCCCAGGCCGTAGACCAGACCGAGGTCGACGACGTTGATGCCGAGTTCGGGGTCGACGACGTCGCGCATCGCCTCCTCGAGGTCGGCGATGAACTCCTCGTTAGGCACTGCGGTGTCGCTCATCCGGTATCTCCTCACTGGCTTGCGCCACTGCGTCTTTGAAGGCCATCCACCCCAGCAGCGCGCACTTGATGCGCGCGGGGTACTTGGCCACCCCGGCGAAGGCGATGCCGTCGCCGAGCACATCTTCATCGCCCGCGACCGTGCCGCGGGACGCGATCATCTCGTTGAACGCGGCGACGGTCTTCAGTGCGTCGCCGACGCTCTCGCCGATGACGAGGTCTGCCAACACCGACGTGGCGGCCTGGCTGATCGAGCAGCCCTGCCCGTCGTAGGAGACGTCGACGACCTGCTCGCCGTCATCCGACAACGCGACCCGCAGCGTGACCTCGTCCCCGCATGTCGGGTTGACGTGGTACACCTCGGCGCCGAACGGTTCGCGCAGCCCGCGGTGGTGCGGGTGTTTGTAGTGATCCAGGATCACTTCCTGGTACATCTGCTCCATTCTCACGACGGAACCTCAGTCCCTGCCGAAGAATTCGACGGCCCGCTTGACGCCCGCCACCAGCCGGTCCACCTCGTCGTGCGTGTTGTACACGGCGAACGACGCGCGGGCGGTCGCCGCGATCCCGAACTTGCGGTGCAGCGGCCATGCGCAGTGGTGGCCCACCCGGACGGCCACCCCCTCGTCGTCGAGGATCTGGCCGACGTCGTGAGCGTGCACGCCGTCGACGACGAAGCTCACCGGAGAGCCGCGGCCGACCAGCGACGTCGGACCGACGATCCGCACCTGAGGCACGGCGGCAAGACCTTCCAGGGCAGCCGCGACCAGTTCGGCTTCGTGCTGCTCGACGGCGTCCATTCCGATCGCGCTGAGATACCGGGCGGCGGCAGCGAGTCCGACGACCTGCGACGTCATCGGGGTGCCTGCCTCGAAGCGCTGCGGCGCGGGCGCGAACGTCGTCTCCTCCATGGTCACGGTCTCGATCATCGAACCGCCGGTGATGAACGGCGGCATGGCGTTGAGCAGCTCACGACGGCCGTAGAGCACCCCGATACCGTTGGGGCCCAACATCTTGTGGCCGGAGAACGCGGCATAGTCGACGCCGAGGCCGTGCAGGTCGACCGGCTGGTGCGGCACCGACTGGCAGGCGTCCAGGACGGTCAGCGCACCGACGGCCTGGGCGCGCTGCACGAGCTGCGCGACGGGCGCCACGGCGCCGGTGACATTCGAGTGGTGGCTGAAAGCAACCACTTTGACGTTGCGGTCCAGTTCCAGCGAGTCGATGTCGATCCGGCCTTCCGGACCGACCGAGTACCACTTCAGGGTCGCGCCGGTGCGGCGGGCCAGCTCCTGCCACGGCACGAGGTTGGCGTGGTGCTCGAGCTCGGTGGTGACGATCACGTCGCCGGGGCCGACCGCACGCTCGAAACGGCTGTCGCCCAGTGCGTATGCGACCAAGTTGATCGCCTCGGTGGCGTTCTTGGTGAACACCAG
>DATEIG010000756.1:0-14956 GCA_035279185.1 Mycobacterium sp. | reverse complement strand
TCGACCTGCGGCCCGCCGCCGAACCGTACGACCGGCGTCAGCGGCACGTCAGACCCGGTCCGACGGCTTGGCCGCCTTCTTCATCAGCTCGACCATGTAGTCCTGGAACTCCTTGGAGCCGGTCACGACGGCCTGCAGGTCGTTGCTCGCCTGCTGATGCGTCCGGAATCCCATGTTCTCCCAGGCGCGCAGGATCCCCGCCTTGGTCGCCTGCAACGTGATCAGCGGCGCCTTGGCGATCCTGGCCGCCAGTTCCTCCACTTCGGCCTCGAGTTGCTCGCGCGGCACGACGCGGTTGACGAGACCGAACTCGAGCGCCTGCTCGGCGGTGATCTTCTGCGCGGTGTACAGGTATTCGGCCGCGCGCTTGTAGTTCATGAAGACCCACGGCTTGAACATGGTCTCGGATCCGGGCAGCCCGAAACCGGGAACGAGCGGCATCTGGAACCACGCGTCGTCGCTGCACACGGTGATCTCGGGGATCAGCGCCCATGTGGTGCCGCCGCCGATCGCGTAGCCGTGCACCTGGGCGATCACCGGCTTGGGGAACTCCCAGAGCTTGAGCACCGGCCACAGGAAGAGTTGAGCGGCCGAGCGCCACACCTTCCCGGACACGTCGATTTCCGCCTTGAACTCGGGGTAGCTGCCGTCGGGTATGTGGCCGGAGCAGAAGCCCTTGCCGTTGGCCTTGATGATGACGACCTTGATGTCGTAGTCGTACTGCGCGTCGTCGAGGGCCTCGTTGACGCTGTGCACCATTTCCGACGTCTGAGCGTTGGCGCGCTCTGGGTTGTTGAGGATGATGCGTGCGATCGCCCCGTCCTTCTCGTACAGGACGTGGCCCAACTCGCGCGTTTCCACCTGGAGATCCTCCTCGACGTCGTCGTTCGTACCCAGCGAATGGTAGTGCAATTAGACAGAAAGTGTAATAGTGTTCCGCATGGAAGGACGGTGCCGATGACGACCACGGATCTTCGCTGGGATCCCTTCGACCGCTCCCTGCACGCCGAACCGTACTCGGTGTGGAAGCGGATGCGCGACGAGTCGCCGGTTTACCACAACGACGAGTACGACTTCTATGCGCTCAGCAGGTTCGACGACGTCATGGCGGCTTCGTTGGACACCGAGGTTTTCTCGTCCGAGCACGGGATCACGCTCGACATGATCACCGATGATCCGTGGGCGCCGCCGAAGGCGATGATCATGATGGATCCGCCGGATCACACGTATCTGCGAAAGATGGTCAATCGCACGTTCTTTCGAAGCAGGATCGCCAAGCTCGAGGACCACGTCCGCGGCTTGGTCCGCGGCTATCTCGATCCGTTCGTGGGTTCGGACGGTTTCGACTACGTGCGCGACTTCTCCGCCAAGCTGCCGGTGATGGTGATCAGCTCGCTGCTGGGGTTCCCCGAGGAGGACCACGACAACCTGCGTGAGTGGTCGGACGCGCAGGTGCACCGCGACGAGGGCAACCCGGAGCGCAACGCGGCGGGCGACGAGGCCTCGGCCAACCTGTTCGAGTACTACCGCCAGCAGATCGAGTTGCGCCGACAGCACCGCAGCGCCGACATCGTCAGCGATCTCATGGAGTCCGACCTGGTCATGCCCGACGTCGATCCGCGTCGGCTCGACGACGGCGAACTCCTCGTCTTCATCGCGATGGTGAACGTCGCGGGGAACGAAACCGTTGCGCGGCTGCTCGGTTGGGCCGCCCTCACGCTGGCCCGCAATCCCGATCAGCGGGCCAAGCTGGTGGCCGATCCCGGGCTCATCGGTGGTGCGGTCGAGGAACTGCTCCGCTATGACGCGCCGTCACCGATCCAGGGCCGCTTCACGTTGCGGGACACGACCTACCACGACGTCGTGATTCCCGCCCGCTCGAAGGTGGCGCTGCTCACCGGCTCCGCAGGCCGCGACGAACGCCAGTACGAGCGGGCTGACTCCTTCGACGTCACGCGCACCGGGATCAGGCACATCAGCTTCGGCCACGGATCGCATTTCTGCCTCGGCGCCGCCCTCGCCCGGCTCGAGGCCAGGGTCGCGCTCGAGGAGACACTGCGGCGGTTCCCGGAGTGGGGTGTCGCCGAGGACGACGTGGCGTTCGTCCACACGAACTCGGTGCGGGGCCCGGCCAGCGTCCCCGTCCTGCTGTGAGTGCCGGGCTGACCGTCCGGACCGAGGGTCCGGTGCGTTGGCTGGTGCTCGACCGGCCCGAGGTCGGCAACTCGGTGACCCGCGCGATGCAGCGCGAACTCATCGACAGCCTGGCCTCCGCGTCGAGCGATCCGGAGATCCGCGCCGTGGTGTTCACGGGGAGCGGGGAACGCCATTTCTGTACGGGGCCCAACCTGCGCGACCCCAACATGAGGCCGAGCCAGGACCGTATCGCCGGGGACGCGGCCAGGATCCTGCGGACGGGTTCGCAGGCCGTCGTCGCGGCGTTGTTGGACTGCGACAAGCCGGTCATCTGCGCACTGAACGGCGCGGCGGCGGGAGTGGGCGCGAGCATGGTGCTGGCGTGCGATCTGATCATCGCGGTGCAGGGCGCGAAGCTCATCGAACTCTTCGTGCGGCGCGGACTGGCGCCCGACGGCGGCGCCGCCTACCTGTTGACCCGCAAAGTCCCGTTCAACGTCGCCAAGCGGTTGATCCTGTTCGGCGAGGAGTTGTCCGCCGAGGAGGCGCACCGCATCGGCCTCGTCAACGAGGTCGTCGCCGACCATCGCGAACTGGATGCGCTCGCCGGCGAGTGGGCCAACCGCCTCGCCTCGGGACCCACCCGCGCCATCGCGGCGGCCAAGACGATGCTCAACCAGGCTCTCGACGTGGACCGCGCGTCGGCTTTCAGCACCGAGGCCCTGCTCGTCGAACAGGTCGCGGGCACCGACGACGTCGTCGAGGGTGTCGCGGCGTTCACCGAGAAGCGCGACCCGCGGTTCCAGGGTCGATGAGCCTGACGAGTTTGATGGCCGGGTAGGGCGATGAGCGTCGACTTGTCGGGGCGGGTGGCGGTCATCACCGGTGCCAGCGGCGGAATCGGCCGCGTGATGGCGCAACATTACGCGCGCTGCGGGGCCGGTGTCGCAGTGGTCGCGCGGCGGCGCGACGAACTGGCCGCGACCGCGGCGCTGATCGCCGAGGACGGTGGCTCGGCGTCCGTTCACGTCGCCGACATCCGCGACGAAGCGCAGTGCGTCGAGGTGATCGGCGCTGTCGTGGACCGCTGGGGCCGGCTCGATGTGCTCGTCAACAACGCCGCCGTTCCCGGGGCCGACCAGCCCGTCAGCGAAGCCACCGCCGAGAACTGGCACGACGTGCTCACGACCAACCTGGTCGCACCGATGGTGCTGGCCCGAGAGGCGTTGCGGCAGGCCATGATTGCGGCCGGCAGCGGCAACGTGCAGTTCGTCTCCTCCGCAGCGGCGCGCAATGTACAGCCGCGCAAGGCGCACTATGCGGCCGCGAAACTCGGCCTCTCCGCTCTGGCCGGGACGCTGGCGATGGAGGTCGGTCCGTCCGGCATCCGGGTCAACACGCTTGTGGTCGGAAGCGTCGCAGGCGAACTCCTCGACAACTATGTGGCGCGCCGCGCCGCACAGGACGACGTCGACCCCGACGAGCTCAGGCGACGTCTTGCCTCGTCCAACAAGCTGGGTCGGCTGGTGCAACCCGACGAAGTGGCGGCAGCATCGGTGTGGCTGGCGTCGGACGGCGCGTCGGCGATCACCGGTCAGGACGTGAACGTGACAGGCGGGTGATCACCTGAGAGAGAACGAGATTGCCGGGCTTCTCACGCGAGAGGAGATTCGCGCGCTGCCGCTGCGCTACGCGGCGGCCATCGAAGCGCGCGACGTCGACGCGATGGCCGATCTCTTCTCGCCGAACGCGCGGTTCGGCGAGTACGGCGACGGGCCGGTTGGGCTGCGCGCACTGATGACCGACAGCCTGAGCGGAAGCCTCTTCGCGGTCATTCTGGTGGCCAATCACCTCATCGAGGTGCAGGACGACGACCACGCGACGGGTCAGGTCTGGGCGCACTGCTACGCGCAGACGCGCACCGACGGGTTCGTCGACCAGCTGATCCAGTACCAGGACCGCTACGAGCGAGTCGACGGACGCTGGCTGTTCGCCCATCGCCGCCATCGGCTCTGGTACGGCGCCGCGCACGACAACTCCCCGCTGACGCAGCAGGCGGCGGATTGGCCGCGCCGTCAGGTCGGCGTCGGTGACATCCCCCTGGCAGACGCACGTTTCGCCGAATGGTGGCGGGAGCAGGCAGGTGGCTGACGTGCGCGTGGCCGCTGAGGGGCTCGCATTCCCGGAGGGGCCGATCGCGTATTCCGACGGCTCGGTGGTGCTCTCCGAGATGGCGGCGGGCCGCATCACGCGGGTGCGACCTGACGGCACCACGGAACTCGTCGCCGACGTGGGTGGCGGCCCGAACGGGGTGGGGCGGCTTCCCGACGGCAGGCTGCTGGTGTGCCAGAACGGCGGCTCGACGTTCGGGATGGGTTGGTGGCCTTACGATTTCGACGGCTGCGCGCAGTTGTTCAGGCCGGTCGGCGCAGCGGAGAACCGGGTCACGCCGCAGCTGCAACTCGTCGATGCGGACGGGTCGGTGTCCACCGTGACCGCGGAGTTCGTCGCCCGCGGCGGGCGGGTGATGCCGCTGGTGCGCCCGAGCGACGTGTGCGTCGACTCCGACGGCGGCTTCTACGTCACCGACGGAGGCACCACGCGGGATCGCAGTCGTGCCATGACCGGCCTGCTGTACGGAACGCCCGACGGCCACCTCGAGGAGGTGGTCTACCCACTCGAGATGCCGAACGGGGTCGCGCTGTCGCCGGACGGTGGCAGTGTCTACGTCGCCGAGACGCGCACACGCCGGATATGGGAGTTCGAGTTGTCCGCCCCGGGCCGTGTCGCACGGGGGCGTGGCCTGGCGACGGTGCCGAGCGGCGGGCCGTTGAACATCGGGGGGGCCGACGGGTTGTGCGTGGCCACCGACGGCACGATCCTGGTGGCGACCCTGGGTGCCGGCGGCGTGACGGCGTTCTCGTCGTCGGGCGCGCTGCTCGGGGCGCTTCCGCTCGACGACCCGATGACGACGAACATGGCCCTCGCCGATGACGACGACACGCTGTACGTGACCCTGGCGTCGACCGGGCGGCTGGTGGCGATCGCCGATTGGCGAAACGCCGTCGCGGCGCCTGCGAGTTAGTTCTTCTTCTCCTTGTTGGCCATCTGGTTGGCGAGGTTCTCGATGAAGGCCCCGTATCCGACGCCGCCGTGATCCGACATCACCGCGTCGTAGTCGTATTCGGGCGGTTCACCGTTGTTGGGCCGCCATCCGCTGTCGGCGGTACTGGCCTTGAAGCCCTCCTCCGGGAACGCGTACCAGCGCCTGGCGTTCAGCTCGACGATCTTGGCGGCCTCCTCGTCGGGGACGGTCGCGAGCATCTCCTCGGCGCGCGCCCGACTCTTGGGCCAGAACGAGTCGGAATGGGGGTAGTCGCACTCCCATGTGATGTTGTCGATGCCGATCTGGTGACGCATCGCCACCCCCACCTCGTCCTCGATGAAGCAGCCGGTGATGTTGCGGCGGAACAACTCCGACGGCGCGATCGTCGGGTGGATGTTCTGGTAGTACTTGTGCTTCCGCCACACGTAGTCGGCGCGCTCGACGAGGTAGGGCATCCAGCCGATGCCTCCCTCGGAGAACGCCACCTTCAGGTTGGGGTGCTTGTGGAAGACCGGGGAGAACACCAACTCGATGGCAGCGGCCATCGACGTCGTCCCCATCAGGGTCACCATCACCGCAAACGGCGCCTCCGGCGCCGTCGACGGCGGCATGCCGCCCGACCCGAAATGCATGACGGCCGTCATGTTGGTCTCCTCGAGCGCGGACCAGACGGGATCCCAGTGCGGGGTGTGGAAGCTCGGCAGCCCGAGGTTCATCGGGTTGTCGGGCAGCCCGACCGCGCGGCACCCCTTGGCGGCATTGCGCTCGATCTCGGCGACCATCAGCTGGGTGTCCCAGAGCGGACTGATCATCATCGGGATGAACCGCGCGGGATCGGTCGCGCACCACTCGTCGAGCGAGAAGTCGTTCCACGCCTGCACGCTGAGCAGAGCGAGGTCCTTGTCGGTGCCCTCCAGGAAGACGGTGCCGCAGAACCTCGGGAACGAGGGGAAGCACAGCATGGCGTGGACGCCGTCGATGTCCATGTCGGCCAGGCGGGCCTTGGGGTCATAGCAACCGGGGATCATGTCGTCGTACCGAACCGGGTCGACGCCGAACTCCTCCGGCGATTTCCCGGCGACGGCGTTGAGCCCGATGTTGGGATAGCTGCGGCCTTCGTAGACCCACTGGTGCATCGGCGGCTTTCCCTCACGCGGGAACTCGACGATCCGCGGTCCGTCCTCGAGGTATTTCTTGGGCAGCCGATCGCTCCACACATGCGGCGGTTCGATGAGGTGGTCGTCGACGGAGAGGAGCTTCATCGAGGGTTGCAGCGGCATCGTCGCTCCTTCGCGGTTCGGCTGTTAAGCTGCCATACAGGGGCAGAACAATTGAACAGTTATTGCTTATTTGACTATAGCGTGGTCGACGAGGAAGGGCGAGCATGGACCCGAGCGAGCGCATCCCGCACGACGACTGGGCGGACCAGGATCTCCTCACGCGCGACGAGGCAGCCGAGCGGTTGGTCGCGGAGATCGCCGACGTCACCGCCAAGATCGAAGCGGGTGAGGGCGACGAGCTGATGGAGCGCAGGCTGGCCGGTATGAAGGAAGCGCTCGAGCACTACCGCAACCGCTGAGCGGTCAGTGGCGCGGCAGGCCGAGCACCCGCTGCGCCACGATGTTGCGCTGAATCTGCGCGGTGCCGCCGTAGATGCCCGCCGCCCGCGACCACACGTAGACGTCCCACTCGAGACCCTCGGTCAGCACGGGGTCGCTGCCTCGCAGATCCATCATGGTGTGGCCGAACGTCTGATCGGCTCTGGCCATCAACAGCTTGTCCACCGAGCCCTCGGCGCCGGGAAGCGCACCGTTGAGGCGTTCGGTGAGCGAGCGCTGCACTTTGACCTGCAGCGCCCGCAACTCGGTGTAGGCCTCGCCGAGCCGGGCCCTGGTCGCCGGGGTGTCGGGCAGGCGGCCGCATCGCACGTCGTCCTCGAGCGCGCGCAACTGGACCGCGAGCCGGCTGATCCAGTTGATGTCGCTGGGTCCGCGCTCATAGGCCAGCAACTGGTTGGCGATGGACCACCCCTGGCCCCGGTCGCCGAGGAGGTTCTCGGCGGGCACCTCGACGTCGGTGAAGGTGACCTCGGCGAACTCGCGGTTGCGCGCGGCGTTGACGATGGGTGCCACCTCGATACCCGGAGTCGACATCGGCACCAGCAGAACGGATATGCCCGCGTGCTTGGCTGCCTCGGGTTCGGTA
The DNA here is from genome assembly GCA_035279185.1 of Mycobacterium sp. Classification (GTDB taxonomy): domain Bacteria; phylum Actinomycetota; class Actinomycetes; order Mycobacteriales; family Mycobacteriaceae; genus Mycobacterium. The sequence goes on along the minus strand of DATEIG010000756.1, from coordinate 7,509 downwards.
CGGCACAGCAGGAAGCACCAGTCCGCGACCGCCGCGAAACTGGTCCAGATCTTGCGACCGTTCACGCGGAACCGCGGCTCCCCGTCGACCTCGACGGAGTCGGCCCTCGTCTTCAGGCTCGCCAGGTCCGACCCGGCCTCGGGTTCGCTGAAGCCCTGGCACCACCGGACCGCACCGGACAGCAGGCCCGGTAGCAGTTCGCTGCGCTGACGCTCCGAACCGAACAGCCGCAGCGCGTTGGACAGATGCCCTACACCCTCGATCGGCGGGGCCCCTGCGCGGCCGAGTTCGTCGTTGAGAATCGCCTCGTAGATCGGCGAGAGCCCGTGACCGCCGTACTCGGTGGGAAAGGACAAGCCGATGTAGCCCGCCTCGTAGAGCGTGTGGTGCCAGGCGTTGGCCGCGTCCGCGCGCGCGCCGGGGTCGTCGGGAATGACCGCCTCGCCGGCGTGCTCGGACAGCCAGGTGCGCAAGCGCGCCCGGAACTCGGCTTCCTCTGCGGTGTCGGTGAAGTCCATGATCCTCGCTAACCCAGCTCCCGATCGGCGAGCCGCATCGCGGCGATCGCGCCGTACTGCGTCGTCTCGTCGCCGAAAAGCCTGCGGCCCAACAGCGTTCGACGCAGCCGCAGATGAGCCGTGTGCTCCCAGGTGATCGAGATGCCGCCAAGCACCTGCATCACCGCCTCGACCACATCGCGGCAGGCGGCCGAGGCATACGCCTTCGCTGTGCGGGCGGAGAGCAGCGCCTGGTCCGCGGGCAGATGATCCACCGCCCAGCCCGCGTGCCACACGCAACTCCTGGCGCCCTCGAGACGAACGAGGGAGTCGGCGAGCAGGTGCTGGATCGCCTGGAAGCTGCCGATCTTCACGCCGAACTGGACGCGCTCGCCCGCATAGCGGACCGCGTCGTCGAGGGCTCCCGCCATCACGCCGAGCAGGTCGGCGGCCACGGCCGTCAACGCCATCGCCTGAACCTGCGCCCAGCGTTCGGCCCCGATGGGCTCGCCCGTCGGCGTGGGATCCAGGTCGGCGAGCCGGTGTAGTGAGCGGGTGAGGTCGAGGCCGGCGTGGTCGGTGGTCGAGCCGACATCGACGGGCGCGGTGAACAGGCGCCGGGCGTCGCCATCGCGCGTGGCGAGCACCACGTGCGTGGCGCCGGCAGCGTCGAAGGCCACCCCTCCGTCCGTCGAGTCCGCGAAATCCGAGAGGTCGTCGGCCAATACCGGGGCGATACGCAGCCCGCCCTCTGCGATCAGTTCGACTTCCTTCTCCGCATTGGCGGCCCAGAGAAGCTCGGTCGCCAACGTCGCCTGGCCGAGTACGGGAACAGCGGCGAGCCTGCGCGCGAGCTCCTCGAGCGCGACGGCTGTCTCCACTCCGCTCGCGTCGAGGCCGCAGGATTCCGGCGCGCGCAGTGCGGGCAGGCCGAGTTCGACGACGCGCTGCCACTGGCTGTCCAGTGCGTCGCCGTGGGCGACAGCGTCGGCGCTCGTGGTCGCCATGGCCTCGGCGAGCCGCGCCACCGTGTCGCGCAGCATGTCCTGCTCATCCGTGAGCCCGATGTGCACGGCGCCGCCTAGCCGTCGGAGCGCAGCGTCAGCGCGGTCCAGGGGCAGAGATCACGATCCACCTCCACGCGCATCCGATACCCCTTTCCGTCGCGAGTCCAGGCGGTCTGCCATGATATTGAATGATAGAACGAATAGTGTTCAATTGTTACATCCAGGGAGGACCCCGATGACCCGCCTCGACGATCGAAACGCGTTGGTCACCGGCGGAGCGCAGGGGCTCGGCAGGGCGATCTCACGCAGGTTGGCGGCTGAAGGCGCACGCGTGACGATCGTCGATCTGAACGCCGACAAGGCAGCCGAATGCATCGGGCTGATCGAAAAAGAGGGTGGTGCGGCGACCTTCGTCAAGGCGAACGTCGCCAAGCGCGACGACATCGCCTCGGCCGTCGAGTCGGCCGCCCACGACGGCAAACTCCACGTCCTCGTCAACGCCGCACAGTATTTCGCCATGCCGAAGGCGCTCGAACTCGTCACCGACAAGGACTGGGAACTGTCCGAGGCGACGGGTCCGAAGGCGACCTTCCGGTTCATGCAGATCGCACACCCTTTTTTGAAGGCCGCGGGCGGCACGGCATCGGTCGTCAACTTCGTCTCCGGATCGGCACTGGGCGGGATCGCCTACACCGGACCGTATTCGGCGGCCAAGGGCGCGATCGGCGCGCTGACCAAGGTGGCGGCCAACGAGTGGGCGGGCCACGGCATCAGGGTCAACGCGGTGTGCCCGTTCGCGCTGACCGATGTCCAACGCGACATGATCGGCACGGAGTGGGACAACTACACCAGAACCGCCGAGGCGTCACCGATGAAGCGCGGCGCCGACCCCGACTCCGAGATCGCGCCTGCGGTGGCCTTTCTCGCCAGTGACGACGCCGCTTTCGTCACCGGCACCGTACTGCACATCGACGGCGGCATGACCGAACTGTCGACGGTCGACTACTCCAAGTCTCCGGGCGTCTTCACGTAGCCGCCCATGGACCCGTCCCTGGATGACATCGTTCACCGCTGGGTCACCGACCACGTCGGTGACGTCGTCAGTTTCGAACGGCAACACCGTTGGCGGCCGGCCTGGTTCGTCGTCGCACGCCGCGGGGATCAGTCGGTTCGACTCTATGTCCGGGGAGACCGTGACGGCTTCGGCTTGATGGCGGTCAGCCACGAGGCGGAGATCCTGAGGGTGCTGCACGCGGAGTCGATCCCGGTGCCGCGGATCCACGGGGTGATCGACGGTGGCCACGCTGTGGTGATGGACTGGCTGCCGGGAGAACCGGACCTGTCGAGTGCCGCGGACGAGCGCGAGGTCGACGCGGTGATGGACGCCTACATCGACGCGCTCGTGTCCGTGCACCACATCGATCCCACCAGGTTCGAAAGCGTGGGCATGACGGTGCCGAGCACACCGGAAACGATCGCCTTGGACTACTTCGAGGGTTTCGTGTCCCGATACCGGGAGTACAAGCGACGTCCGGAACCCGTGTTGGAGTTCGCTGTCGGATGGCTGCGGCGACACGTGCCCCAGCGTTGCGCATCGCCGCGGTTCGTACTCGGGGATTCCGGTCAGTTCATGCACGCCGATCGCACGATCAGCGGAATCATCGACGTGGAGTTGGCGCACATCGGCGATGTGGCCCACGACCTCGGCGGCCTGCGGCTGCGCAACGCGACCGAGCCCATGGGAGATCTCGGACGGGTCCTGCGGCGCTACGAACACGTTTCGGGAGAACCGCTCGACCTCGATGCCATCGAGTTCCACACCGCGAAGTTCGCACTGTGCACTCCGCTCGGACTCGTCATCGCCCTTCACCTCGACCTCGCGATCCCCGAGATACTGCAGTACATCGAGTGGTTTCACCAGCTGTCGTTGCACGCGATCGAGTCGATCGCGCGTCAGGCGGACGTCGTTCTGGACGAGGTGGCGCTACCCGAACCGGCGTCACTCGATTACGCGGGGGTGGTGACGGGACTGCCCTCGATGATCGGAGCGCTCGACGTCGTCGACGGTGTCGCCGCGTATCAGCGCGACGTCGTGGCGACGGTGGCGCGCTTCGCCGCGAGAGCGAACGAGTTCTGCGGCGGTATCGCAGCGGCCGACTTCGACGACATCGAAGCACTTCTGGGTGTTCGACCGGCTGACCGGGCATCGGGAGACGCGCTGCTGGAGCAGTTCATCGCCGATGCCGGACCCGAGCACGACGCCGCGCTGATCAGGCTGCTGCACCGGCGCGTGATGCGTCAGATGTTGCTGCTCGAGCCGGTGATGGCGGCTCCGGGCGGGATTGCGCATCTCGCCGCGCTGCCGCACCTGCTTGCCCGATGAGCGTCGTCGCTGTCAGCGATGTCGCTGCGGCAGGACCACGGTGGCGCGGCCCGGGGTCGTGCTGGTGCCGTTCTGATCGATGACGTCGATCTTCAGATGGACGAGCGCGTCACCGCCCGTCATCTCCTTGCCCACGACCTCGCCCACGGCGCGCAGCTGGTCTCCCTTCTGGTTCATCGCCTTGTATTGCGCTGTCAGCGAGCGTATCTCGCCGTCGTCACCGATCCACGCACGGAGCATGTTGGTCAGGTACGCCAACCTGAGGTTGCCCATGCCGAAGGCGCCCTTGTCATTGCCCGCGGCGCGCCCGGCCTCATCGTCCATGTGGATGGGAATGAACTCGTCATTGACCGCGGCGTACCGATTCCATTCTCCGAAACCCGTGGTGCGCACGAACTCCGGCAGCTGATCGCCGACCTGCACGGCGTCGAACTCGACGGTCATGACCACTCCTACAGTGCGATCCCGAGGACCTTGGTGTCCAGGTATTCAGAGAGTCCCGCCCTGGCGCCCTCACGCCCGAGGCCGCTCTGCTTGATACCTCCGAACGGCACGGCCGCCGACGTGGGGTTGATGTCGTTGATTCCGATCATGCCGAAGTCCAGGGCCTCGGCCACCCGAATGGCACGGCTGATGTCCCGCGTGTAGACGTATCCGGCGAGGCCGTATGTGGTGGCGTTGGCCAATTTCACGGCTTCCTCTTCGTCGTCGAAAACCAGAACCGGGGCGATCGGCCCGAAGGTCTCCTCGTCGCAGATCAGCATGTCCGGCGTGACGCCGGAAAGGATCGTCGGTGCGAAGAAACATCCGCCGTCGAAATCCGGACCGGTGAGACGTACTCCGCCCGAGACGATCTCGGCTCCCTTGCCCGTCGCATCCGCCACCTGGCGCTCCATCTTGTCGATCGCGGCCTCATCGATGAGCGGTCCCACGGTGGTGGCCTTGTCGAGGCCGTCGCCCGGCACCAGCTTCTCGACTCGTGCACGCAGGGTCGCGACGAACGTTTCGGCGATCGAGCGGTGCACGATGAAGCGGTTCGGGCAGATACAGGCCTGACCCGTGTTGAGGAACTTCACCAGTGCCGCGCCCTTGGCCGCGTGTTCGGGGTCAGCGTCGTCGAACACCAGAAACGGTGCGTGCCCGCCCAATTCCATCGACACCCGTTTCATGGTCGATCCGGCACGGGATGCGATCATCGCGCCGACCTCCGTCGACCCGGTGAAGCTGATCTTGCGGACTGCGGGATCCGACAGGATCTCGTCGGCCACGGGCGCGGGATCCGAACAGGTCACGAGATTCACCACACCGGGTGGCACGCCTGCGTCGGCGAACACCCGAAACGTCTCGATCGCGCACAGCGGTGTCTGCTCGGCGGGTTTGAGAACCGACGTGCAACCGGCCGCCAGCGCCGGGGCGACCTTCCGGGTGATCATCGAGATCGGGTAGTTCCACGGCGTGATCGCCGCGCACACACCGACGGGTTGCTGCAGCACGATGAAGCGCTGCCCGGCCCTGGCCGACGGAATGACCTCGCCGTAAACCCTTTTCGCCTCCTCGGCAAACCAGAGCAGGAAGTCCGCGGCGTAACCGACCTCGGTGCGGGCCATTCGCAGCGGCTTGCCCTGTTCCCTCGTCATCAGGGTCGCGAGCTCGTCTCGTCGCTCGACCATGATTCGGTGGGCCGCGGTCAGGACGTCAGCCCGCTCGTAGGCGGTTCGACTGCGCCACGCGGGAAGCGCAGCCACAGCGGAGTCGATGGCCTCGCGGGTATCGGCGCGACCGCCGTCGGGCACCGTCGCGAGCACCGCACCCGTCGCCGGGTTGGTGCTGTCGAAGGTGTCGCTCGACACCGCGGTTCGCCATTCACCGTTGACGTACACCAACGGCCCCCTTCGTTTCTCAGTATCGGATCACGGTGTCGATGCGCGAGCGCACGAGATGCCCGTGTTGGTTGTGCAACTCGCGCTCCAGCTCGACGCGGAGCGTCCGCCCCAGCCTGCCGTCGCGCTCGACGGCGTCGCGTACCCGCCACCGGCTGGTGATGACATCTCCGGGGCGCATGGGCACTCCGAACACGAATTCAACGCCGCCGTTGAGCATGCGCTGCCCGGGTTCGCCTGGTCGTGGGAGGGCGTATCGCGCCGGACCCGTGTCGGGCGGTTCGACCGGCCATGCGAACGGATTGAAGTCGTCGGGGGCGATGATGCCGCCCCACCGGGTGGAGCGGGCGTACTCCTCGTCCCAGTACAGCCGGGGCGGTTGCGCCGGCCAGTAGGTCGCGATCGCCCACTTGCGAATATCGGACCGGTCGATGGGGAACGACGGGGCATGCTGGTCGTGCCATACCCCGATGGCCGACCTCAGACGAGCGGTGATCATGCTCTCGGTCACCGATCGCTCCGATGCCGTCGGACGTCTTTGAAGGGCACTCCGCGATCGGCGGCGTATTCACGCGGGAAGTCGAGCACCCGTTCGGCGATGATGTTTCTCGCGATCTCGGTGGTTCCGCCACCGATGTTGACGATCTGGCGGGACAGGTACTTCTCGCCGACGGCGCGATAGGGCGACTCCGCCGGTCCCACGACACCGTGGTGTCCGACGAGCGCGACGGCCGCGTCGAGCGTGATGTTCTCGCAGATCGCGAAATACAGGCGCGTCATCGATCCTGATGCGGGCGGCATGCGCCCAGTCGACACGCCGCGGAACACATGCTCGCCCAACGCTTTTTCGACGATCCGGTGGGCCAGTGCTCGCCCGGCGAGCCTGCGAGCCCACCGGTCATCGGACTGGCCGGTGGACGCGACGAGCGCGACGAGGTCGATGGGACCGCTGCGGCCCGACTCCGCCGCGCCGCAGTTTGCGTACTCCGACCCCTTCGCCACCGCGCGGCGCTCGTGGAACAGCTGCCGGGATGCGACAGCCCAGCCGTCGCCCACCTCACCGACGACGTGGTCGTCGGTGAGCTCGACGTCATCGAGGAACTCCTCGCAGAACTCCGCCGAACCGTTCACCTGGCGAATGCGCCGCAGAGTCAGGCCGGGTGCGTTGAGCGGCACGAGGAACATCGTCAAGCCCTCGTGCTTCGGCACGTCCCAGTCGGTGCGAGCCAGACAGAGCCCGTAGTCGGCTGCGAATGCACTGCTGCTCCAGGTCTTGGCGCCGTTGAGCACCCAGGTGTCGCCGCGGCGCTCGGCGCGGGTCACCACACCGGCCAGATCCGATCCGCCGCTGGGCTCGGAGAGCAGCTGGCACAACACCTCGTCGCCCCGCAACGCCGCCGCGATGTGGCTGCGTTTCTGCGCCTCGCTGCCCGCGTCCAACAGGGTGGCGCTGCAGATCGTCAGGCTCGGGATGTTCAGCGCGAGCGGCATTTCGTACGGTTGCGCGGCCTCGTTGAACGCGAGCTGAAAGGAGTAGTCGAGCCCGAGGCCGCCGTACTCGCGCGGGAAGCAGATGCCCGCGAATCCCCCATCGTGGAGGCGGCGCTGCAGTTCGCGGGCGCGCTGCCAGGTGGCGTCGTCGGCTCTGTCGGCGGCGGGAGTGTGCGGCCCGAGAACCGGCATGTTGTCCGCCAGCCATGCGCGGGCCCGCGCTCCGAAGGCGGCAGGGGTTTCCGTCATCG
>DATEIG010000755.1:0-3288 GCA_035279185.1 Mycobacterium sp. | reverse complement strand
GTGCGCGGATTCGACTGGACGCTCGAGGACGCCTCGATGGACCTCGGCGCCAGCCCGCTGCGAACGTTCTTCAAGGTGACGCTGCCGCTCATCATCCCCGGCATCGTCGCCGCGGCGATGCTGTCGTTCGCACTGTCGCTCGACGACTTCATCATCACGTACTTCGTCAGCGGTTCGACGGTCACCTATCCGCTGTATGTGAACGCCGCGGTCAAGGCCGCCGTTCCGCCGCAGATCAACGTGCTGGCAACCGCGATCCTGGTGATCAGCCTCATTCTGCTGGCCATCGGAACCCTGTACCGCCGCAAGCGTTTCGAGGCCTGACCGCCGCTAGCTGTCGAGCCGGACGGTGACCGACACGCTGCCGCCGTCCCGCTCGGCGACGGCGTGCCCAGTCCGGTCGCGACCGTCGAGGTTCACCAAGGTCATCGGTGCGCCGTCGCCTAGAAAGTTGCGCCACCAGGTCTTCTTGTCGGCCCCGACGATGTTGATCCTCACGGTGTCGCCGGACCTCCGGTAACCGACGGGTGTGGAGAAGGTCCGACCCGAGCGACGGCCGGTGTAGCGGATGACGACCAGACCACGTCGGACGATCGCGCCGATGACGGGCGCGTCCATCAGCCGCACGAACGCCCCGTTGACGATGCCGACCACCGGCGAGTTGAAGATGCCGCGTGCCATGTCGCCCAAGTTACCAATGTCCGACTTCTCCGCCGTTGCGCTCCCGCGGTGGCGAACTCGGGTCCGGTGCCGTTGTGGCAGATCATCGCGATCCAAGGTCAGCCGACTTCGGCGGGTACCGGCGGCGACGTACGCGCCCCGGTGCGTGCGGCGCCGATGCCCGCGGCGACGACGAGGCAGATTCCGATGACGCCAAAGACACCGGGTATCTGATGCAGCATCACCAGGCCGACGACCATCGCGAAGCCCGGCTCGAGCGCCATCAACGTTCCGAACGCCGCCGTGGTGAGTCGGCGCAGCGCCATCATCTCCAGGGCGAACGGGACGACGGGCAGCAGGATTGCCAGACCGATGCCGATCAGCAGGATGTCGGGCGTCATGCGCTCGAACACGGCCGGTCCGACCACGATCGTCGACACGATGCCCGCGACCGGCATCGAGACGGCCAACCCGTTGATGCCCGCGACCTCGTCGCCGACGTGCTGCGTGAGGAGGATGTAGCCCGCCCAGCACGCCGCCGACGCCAATGCGTACAGCACGCCGACCGGATCGACCGCGCCGGCCCACGGCTGGGTCAGCAGCAGGACGCCGACGGCGGCGAAGCCGGGCCACAGCACCCGGCCGCCCCCCTTGCCTTTGGCGACGGCGACCCCGAGGGGGCCGAGAAACTCGAGCGCGCTCGCGGTGCCGAGCGGGATGCGACCCGCCGCAGCCATGAACAGCATGGTCACCGACGCGGTGACGACACCGAGCAGTGCGCACGCGAGGAATGTCTTTCTGGTGAACGCCGAAGGCCGGGGCCGCACGATCACCAGCATCAGGACGCCGGCCCACGCCAACCGCAACCACGCGGCGCCCTCGACCCCGATCCGATCGATCAGCGTGACCGCGATCGCCAGGCCGACCTGGACGCAGGCCATCGACCCCATCGCCATGAAGGCGCCGGTGCGGGCCTGGTTGTCGGTCACTCCTGCATTGAACGGCACACAAACCGTTCGCGTCCACGTGATTTATGTGGACATATTGTTCGGGATTCGTGAACGATCTGTTCAGGGCGCAGCGGGTTCGTACCCGTTGATCGCCTCCACCTTGTCGGCCGACTTGCTCGTCGGGTCGAACTCGTAGCCCAGCCACTCTCTGGCCAGCCTGCGGGCGAGTTCCAGACCGACAACGCGTTGGCCGAAGCACAGCACCTGTGCGTTGTTGGACAGCACCGACCGTTCGACCGAGAAACTGTCATGCGCCGTCACCGCCCGGATCCCCGGGACTTTGTTCGCGCTGATCGCCACCCCGAGTCCGGTGCCGCACACCAGAAGCGCACGGTCGGCCTTGCCCTCGGCCACCAGCCTCGCCGCGGCGACCGCCACATGCGGATAGGCCGTGTTCTCGTCGGATCCGACACCGACGTCGGTCACCTCCGCGACCCGGTCGTCGGCGGCCAGGTCCCCCTTGAGCGCCTCTTTGTACTCGTATCCGGCGTCGTCGGAACCGACGACGATCCGCAGTCGAGACGTCATGTCACGTGTCTCCTTTCGCGGTGAGGGTGAAGCAGTCCGCCACCGTGCTCGCACACATCGCCAGCGATGTCGCGCCGGCGTCGGGCGTTCCGATGCTGCGTTCGGCCAGCGGTCTGGCCCTGCCGACCTTCGGACGCAGCTGCGCGGTGGCGCGCGCCGCTTCTCCTGCGACCTCGGCCGCCGAACTCCACGCCTGCTGCCAGGGTTCGCCGTCGGCGACCCGTCGCTCCAGCTCCTCCACAAACGGCAGTAGCGCGTCGAGCATCGTCTTGTCGCCGGGTGATGCGCCGCCCAGTTCAGTCAGCGCGTCGTAGCCGTCGCGCATTCCCGCAGCCACCGTGGCGGCGTCCGGAGTGCCGACATCGCCGAGCCGGGCGCCGAGTGCGCTGAGCAGTGCGCCCCACAGAACACCCGATGTGCCACCGGCTTTCGCGGCCCACGCCTTACCCGCGCTGGCCAGAACCGACCCCTGTCCCGCTCCGTCGTCGACCGCTTCAGCGGCGGCCTCCCGTGCGGCGGCCGATCCCTTGACCATGCCTCTGCCGTGGTCGCCGTCGCCCGCGATGGCGTCGATCCTGCCGAGTTCGTCCTCCGCATCGGCGAGCATCGCCGCCATCGCGTCGAGAGCCCGCGCGACGCGCCTTCCGCCGGCGCGCCCGTCGTCGTCGGCGAGTTCCGCCAGCGCGATCGTCGGCGTCGCCGCATCCGCGGCGGCATCCGTGCGCACCTCGCCTGCATCGTCGGCGGCGGCGCTGCCCTTGCGGTATGCGGGTGTGTCCGCCGGTGCCCGCCAGTACCTTTCGAGTTCGTCGTCGAGCCACATCACGGTCAACGAGCAGCCGGCCATGTCGAGGCTGGTGACCAGTTCGCCGACCTCCGGTTCGACGATCTCGTACCCGCGCTCACGAAGCACCGAGGCGACCGTGCCCCACACCACGAAGAGCTCTTCGTACTTGGTGCGGCCGAGACCGTTCAATATCACGGCGATTCGCTTGGATTCCGAGTCGGTCTTGTCGCCGAGGACACCGTCGACCAAGGCGTGGGCGAGGCCTTCCGCGGTGGGCATGTCTTCGTCCGATACCCCGGGCTC
>DATEIG010000754.1:0-3859 GCA_035279185.1 Mycobacterium sp. | reverse complement strand
TGTCGCCGTTCGACGCGCACGTCGTGATCGCCAACAAGGACGAGGCGGCGCGCGAGGGTGCCGACGAATTGGCCGCCGAACTCGACCGGCTGGGCGTCGAGGTGCTGCTCGACGACCGCAAGTCATCGCCGGGCGTGAAGTTCAAGGATGCCGAGCTGCTCGGCGTGCCGTGGATCGTCGTCGTCGGACGCGGTTGGGCCGACGGGGTGGTCGAGCTGCGCAACCGGTTCAGCGGTGAAAAGCGCGACGTGGCCGTCGACGGCGCGGCCGCCGAGATCGCCGCGGCGCTCACCTCCTGACGGCGAGCAGACGCGGACGCCCGCTTCTTCCTGGGGTTTTGCGGGCGCGACTGTCTGCTCGCGCAGAGAAGGGGACGACTACTCGCTGCCGCCGGGGAACGGCACGGTGACCGGCGACAGGCCGAGCACCGTGCTCCAGCGCGCGGCGGTCACCGCGGCCTGCGTCAGCGACGTCACCGCGAAGGTGCGCTCCTCGGCTGTCGTCGCCTGTTCGAGCACCGCTCGCCACGCCACGGCCGAATCCTCCTCCATGCGCACCGCGAGGTTGGCTGCGTCGGTGGGGTTGTCCACCTGCGTCGGCACCTGATACCCCGCAGCCGGCAGGGGCGGGTCGACGCCGCGGCCTTCGAGCATCGCGATCGCGGCCTCACGCCGTGCGCGGTGCTCCCTCATCGACGAGGCGACGAGTGCGTTGTCATCCGGCGTCGAATGCGCCGACACCAGCCCGTAGCCGTAGATCACCCCGTGCTCGGTGGCGACCGCGTCGAAAAGCGCGCCGGCGTCGGCGTCGGACGGCCTGGTGGGATCGGTCGAATCGGTGGGGCGCGACGACGTGGTCGTCGGCGTTGGTTCTGCCGAGGTCACGGCGCACCTCCCTGCGGGGCGAGTGCGACGGTGTAGGCCGCCGTGCACGACGCCGCGATCGAGCCGAGCAGCCCCGCGCGGTAGCCCGACATCTCGGCGGCCAAGCGGGCCGCGCTGTCGGCCGATTTCTTGAGAGCGGCGACGACGTCCTTCGCCGTCGGCGGGGCGGCGGGCGCGGCCGTGGTCGTCGTGGTGGTCGCCGACGTCGAGGTGGCAGGCTCGCCGGTCAACCGGGCGATCTCGCTCACCAGCGCTTCGGCGTGCTTCGACCGCTCGGACGACACGGCCGCCAGCGCCGGACGTTGCGGCGGCTGCGCGGCGTCGGCGGCGTCACTGGCCAGCTGACTGTCGCTGCGAGCCATGTCGAGCTGGCTCGTCAACTCGGCGAGCTCGGGCGGCGGGGCGGAGGCGCCGCACGCGACGCCCGACGCGCCCATCAGGGCAAGAGCCGCGGTCCCGACCAGCATTCGCCGCCTGCTGACGACGGGGAGGGCACTCGGCACAGCGCCATATTGCCATTGCCGATTGCCGCGCCCCTGTATTCGCTGGGCGCGGGCGCAAGATTGCCGTTCGCCCCCAGTTCACTGGCGTATCGTTGCCGGGGTCGGAACAATTCAACATGAGGAGCTCGCCGTGGCATCGGATCCGCAGCTGCGGTCTGCGAGATTGCCCTCGCAGAAGCAGGTGATCGAGCTACTCGACGGCGAGTTCGCGCGCGCAGGATATGAGATCGAGGACGTCGTCATCGATGCCGACACACGGCCGCCGCGCATCACCGTGATCGCCGACGGAGACGCCGGACTCGACCTCGACGCGATCGCTTCGCTGTCGCGATCCGCGTCCGAACTGCTCGACGGCGCCGACCCCTCGACATCCGGAACGCCCTATGTCCTCGAAGTGACCTCACCGGGCGTCGACCGGCCGCTCACCGAGGAGAAGCACTACCGGCGCGCCCGCGGCCGCAAGGTCGAGTTGACGCTGACCGACGGCTCGCTGCTGACCGGCAGACTCGGCGAAACCCGAGACGGCGCCGTCGGCGTCGTGGTGCCCGAGAAGCGTCGGGGGGAGTACTCGATACGCGACCTGCCACTCCGTGAGATCGCCAAAGCCGTTGTGCAGGTGGAGTTCTCGCCGCCCAATCAGCGGGAGCTCGAACTGACAGGTCAACCGGGGAAGGGGGCGCGAGCGTGAATATCGACATGGCCGCACTGCACGCCATCGAGGCCGACAAGGGCATCTCGGTGGACGTCGTCGTCGACACCATCAAATCCGCGTTGCTCACCGCCTACCGCCACACCGAGGGCCACGAAGCCGACGCCCGCATCGAGATCGATCGCAAGTCCGGCATCGTGCAGGTGATCGCCCGGGAGACCGACGAGGACGGCAACGTCCTCAACGAATGGGATGACACCCCCGAGGGCTTCGGCAGGATCGCGGCCACCACGGCGCGCCAGGTGATCCTGCAGCGGCTGCGCGACGCCGAGAACGAGAAGAACTACGGCGAGTTCTCCACCCGCGAGGGCGAGATCGTCGGCGGCGTCATCCAGCGCGACAGCCGCGCGAACGCCCGCGGCCTCGTCGTCGTCCGCATGGGCAGCGAGACCAAGGGCTCCGAGGGCGTCATCCCGGCGGCCGAGCAGGTGCCAGGGGAAAGCTACGAACACGGCGACCGGTTGCGTTGCTACGTCGTCGGCGTCAGCCGCGGCGCGCGGGAACCGCTGATCACCTTGTCGCGCACCCACCCGAACCTCGTCCGCAAGCTGTTCTCCCTCGAGGTGCCCGAGATCTCCGACGGGTCGGTCGAGATCGTCGCGGTGGCCCGCGAGGCGGGACACCGGTCGAAGATCGCGGTCACCTCCCGGGTGCCCGGCCTCAACGCCAAGGGCGCGTGCATCGGCCCGATGGGCCAGCGGGTGCGCAACGTGATGAGCGAGTTGTCCGGCGAGAAGATCGACATCATCGACTACGACGAGGACCCCGCCAAGTTCGTCGCCAACGCGCTGTCACCCGCCAAGGTGGTGTCCGTGCAGGTCATCGACGAGGCGGGCCGTGCGGCGCGCGTGGTGGTGCCCGACTTCCAGCTGTCGCTGGCCATCGGCAAGGAAGGGCAGAACGCCCGGCTCGCCGCTCGATTGACCGGCTGGCGGATCGACATCCGCAGCGATGCCGCCGCCACGCCGGAGGCCTCGCCGAATCCGGGTGCCGCACACAGCGCTGTGCACGACCGATAGCGGGCTTCGGCCGTTTCGAATCAGCAGGGCACAGACGGTAGACTCAGGCGTGATCCAGCGCGAGAGTCCGGCTTCGCCGCATCGACGTACGGAGGGACCCGTACGGACATGCGTCGGCTGCCGGAAGCGAGAACTGGCCGCTGAACTGCTTCGTGTGGTTGCTGAGGGCCGCGGGAATGGCATCTGTGCCGTGACCGTTGACCCAGCAGGTAACCTCCCTGGACGGGGCGCGTGGTTGCACCCCGACCAGAAGTGTTTGAACGCAGCAATTCGGCGGCGAGCATTCGCACGAGCGTTGCGCATCACCGGCTCACCGGAAACCTCCGCGGTGTCCGAGCACTTCGAGAAGTTCGAAGCGCCTCGGCGCCCGGCAAGAGAACAGGCAGCGAAGAACATGAGCACACCGTGAAGTCCAGACGATGACCATGCGTCGTAGCTAAACCCGGGGCGCGGCCCACCACCGCTTGCGCCTCTAGACAGGAGAGTAAGTGGCAGGCAAGGCCCGCGTTCACGAGTTGGCAAAGGAACTCGGTGTAACCAGCAAGGAAGTACTCGCCCGGCTGAGCGAGCAAGGCGAATTCGTCAAATCAGCATCCTCCACAGTGGAGGCTCCCGTTGCGCGCCGGCTGCGCGAAGCATTCGGTGGAGCAAAGCCCGCTGCGCAGAAGGCCGCCACAGGTGGCAACGGCGCAGCCGCGGCACCCGCCAAGAAGGCGGCACCCGTACCGGCGGCACCCACGCCCG
>DATEIG010000753.1:0-6531 GCA_035279185.1 Mycobacterium sp. | reverse complement strand
CAACGACCCGGCGGTGGCCGTCGACGTCTACCGCGGCGATGCCGGTCTCGACACGGGGCGCCCGCAATCGCTGTTCGACCTCGACCCGCGCCTCATCGACCAGAAGCGGCTCAACAAGGTGGCCAGGGTGAACCTGGCCGCAGGTGAGCAGACCCGCCTCGACGATGGCACGGTCGTGCGTTTCGACGGTGCCGTCCCGTTCGTCAACCTGCAGGTCTCCCATGACCCCGCGCAGGTGTGGGTGCTGGTGTCCGCGCTGACGATGATGGCGGGGCTGCTGGTGTCGCTGATCGTGCGTCGGCGCCGGGTCTGGGTTCGAATCGGTCCAGCTAGTGCGGGTACGGTAAGCGTCGAGCTGGGCGGACTCGCGCGCACCGACAACTCGGGCTGGGGCGACGAGTTCGAGAAGTTGACGGCCAGATTGCTCGACGGTCTCGACACCGCGGAGCCGTCGAAGGAGAAGGTCTAGAGGCATGAACACCCGAAGACGAGCGCGAGTGAGGATCGCAGCGAGGAACGAGCGAGGACCGGAGCGAGCGGGAGTCGAGGCATGAACACCGAGCACATTGACATCGGGCTGGCCCGCTGGTCGGACTGGGCGTTCACCTCGTCGGTCGTCGTGCTGGTCGTCGCGCTGCTCTTCCTCGCCGTCGAGCTGGCGTACTCGCGCAGCCGCAAGGTCGCCGACCGCGAACTGGTGTCGGCAGGCACCGTGAGCGCCGACAGCGCCACCCCGGGCCTGGTCGTCGACACTCCCCGGCGCCCGTTCGACGAGCGCATGGGGCGGTCCGGGCTGGTTCTCGTCTATGCGGGGATCGGCCTGCTGTTCGCCTGCATCGTGCTTCGCGGACTGGCGACCTCACGCGTGCCGTGGGGCAACATGTACGAGTTCATCAACCTGACCTGCTTCTCCGGCCTCGTCGCCGCCGCGATCGTGCTGCGCCGCCCGCAGTACCGCGCGCTGTGGGTGTTCGTGCTCGTGCCGGTGCTGATCCTGCTGACGGTGTCGGGCCGCTGGCTCTACACCAACGCGGCGCCCGTGATGCCCGCGCTGCAGTCCTACTGGCTGCCCATTCACGTCTCGGTGGTCAGCCTCGGCTCGGGGGTTTTCCTGGTCGCGGGCGTGGCCAGCATCCTGTTCCTGGTCAAGATGTCCAAGCTCGGCGCACCGGACGCCCAAGGCGCCGTCGCCCGGATCGTGCAGCGGCTGCCCGACGCGCAGACGTTGGACCGCATCGCCTACCGCACAACGATCTTCGCCTTCCCCGTCTTCGGGTTCGGGGTGATCTTCGGTGCGATCTGGGCCGAGGAGGCCTGGGGCCGGTACTGGGGCTGGGATCCCAAGGAGACGGTGTCGTTCATCGCGTGGGTGATCTACGCGGCCTACCTGCACGCCCGCTCGACGGCCGGCTGGCGGGACAAGAAGGCCGCCTGGATCAACGTCGCGGGCTTCGTCGCGATGGTGTTCAATCTGTTCTTCATCAACCTGGTCACGGTCGGCCTGCACTCCTACGCAGGCGTCGGCTGAGATTCCACGAGAGAGGGCTAGCTGTTGTCTGACGATCCGTCGCATGGTTTTCGGTCGCAACAGCGGTTCACCGATCCGGCGAACGACGAAGCGCCGCCGCCGGAGTGGACCGATCCCACGCCGCCGACCGGAATCCCGGTGAGCCAGCCGGAACCCGTGTCGCAGCCCTACCCCGAGCTCTCCACCGCTTCACTGCTGCGCCAGAACAAGCGGCCGCCGTCGTCGGGCTGGCGCAAGCTGCTCTACCTCGCGTCGGGCAAGTTGATCAACCTCGGGGAGGGCCCGAAAGCGGTCCACCACAACAACCTGCTGGCGCAGGTGAACCGCCCGATGCAGGGGTGCTACCGGATCGCGCTGCTCTCGCTCAAGGGCGGTGTCGGCAAGACGACCATCACCGCGACGCTCGGCGCGACGTTCGCGTCCATCCGCGGCGACCGGGTGGTGGCGGTCGACGCCAACCCCGACCGCGGCACGTTGAGCCAGAAGGTTCCACTGGAGACGCCCGCGACCGTGCGCCATCTGCTGCGCGACGCCGAGGGCATCGACCGCTACAGCGACGTCCGCAGCTACACGTCTCAGGGCCCGAGCCGGCTCGAGGTGCTCGCGTCGGAGAGCGATCCCGCCGTCTCGGAGGCGTTCAGCGCGGCCGACTACACCAGAACCCTCGATGTGCTCGAGCGGTTCTACAGCCTCGTGCTCACCGACTGCGGCACCGGCCTCATGCACTCGGCGATGTCGGCCGTGCTGTCGAAAGCCGACGTGCTCGTCGTCATCAGCTCGGGTTCGGTGGACGGCGCGCGCAGCGCGTCGGCCACGCTGGACTGGCTCGACGCGCACGGCCACGAGGACATGGTGCGCAACTCGATAGCGGTGATCAACGCGGTGCGGCCGCGTTCAGGCAAGGTCGACATGCAGAAGGTCGTCGACCACTTCAACCGGCGTTGCCGCGCGGTGCGGCTGGTGCCGTTCGACCCGCACCTGGAAGAGGGCGCCGAGATCAGCCTGGAGCGGCTGCGGCGTGAGACCCGTGAGGCGCTGATCGAGTTGGCGGCCGTGGTGGCAGAGGGGTTCCCGGGCGCGAAGCGACCCAACGACCTGTTCTAGCGGCTCAGTTCGGCCGCGGCTTGTCGTTGTGCCCGAGCCGGCGCAGGAAATCCGGGTCGTCATCCGGGCCGATCGTGCGCGTCCTCGGCTTACTGGCGGTGGCGCGCGTCAGCCGCCAGCCGATGTAGATGAGCCCGCCCAGGATGACGACGAGGAGAAGATAAGCCACGCGAAAACCTCCTTGTTCCGAATATACGCGCCGTCGGTAGGCTCGGGCCGTGCCTGAGTCCCGTCCCGGTTCCCGCCTCGTTGTCGATGTGTTGGTCTACATGCTGGCCCGTCTTCTGCTCGTCGCCGTACTGGCCGCGGTGATCTACGGCGGCGCACATCTTCTGGGGCTGCGCGAGTTCCCGCTCGTGATCGCCCTGCTGTTCGCGATCGTGATCGCCCTGCCGCTGGGCATGTGGATCTTCGCCCCGCTGCGCAGGCGCGCCAACGCGGGCATCGCCGCCGTCGACGAGCGGCGGCGCCGGGACCGCGAGCAGCTGCAGGCCAGGCTGCGCGGCGACGAGCCGCCCAAGAAGTGAGCCGGACCGCGTTCGGCGCCGAATTCGTTGGTGCAGAAGGGTTTCTGAACTCACCGACATACGGGTTGCCGCCGCAGTTCATGTTCGACGCGCTGCAGAACTGCCTGCGTGAATGGCAGGCGGGCACCATGGATGTGCCGTCGTTCGACCACTCCGTCAGCGCGGCTCGGGCCGGCTACGCGGCGTTGGTCGGCGTGCCCGAGGCGTCGGTGGCGATGGCGGCCACCGTGTCGTCGGCGCTCGGTCTCGTCGCCGCGGCCATCCCCGACGGCAGCCGGGTGGTGACGCTGTCGAATGAATTCACTTCCACCAGTTTTCCGTTCGCCGCTCAGTCGTCGCGCGGCGTCACGGTCACCGAGGTGGGCCCTGACGAATTGGTGACGACGGCCCGCGACTACGACGTGGTGACGGCGAGCCTCGTGCAGTCGTCGAACGGCGCGGTCCTCGACGTCGACGCGCTCGCGGCGAACGTGGCGGGCACCGACACGGTGACCGTCATCGACGTCACCCAGGCGCTCGGCTGGAAGAACATCGCGCTGCCGTGGGCCGACGTCACCGTCGCGGCCGTGTACAAGTGGCTGCTGTCGCCGCGCGGCACCGCGTGGATGTCGGTGAGCGAGCGTCTCTCGCGGTCGATGATCCCGCACGCGGCCAACTGGTACGCCTCCGATGCGCCGTGGTCGACGATCTACGGGCTGCCGCTGCGACTCGCCGACGACGCACGTCGCTTCGATGTGTCGCCGACGTGGTTCAGCGCGCTGGGTTCGGGGCTGACCCTTCCGTGGTTGGCCTCGCTGGATCGAGCGGCGGTCGAAGCGCACACGCTGGGCTTGGCCTCGCGATTGCGCACGGAACTGCAACTGCCGCAACAACCTTCGGCGATCGTGTCGATTCCGACCGGCAAGGCCGAGCTGGTGGCCGGCGCCGGTATCCGGGCGTCGATCCGGGCGGGCGCGGTGCGCGTCGGCTTCCATCTGTACAACACCGAGGACGACCTCGACCGTCTGCTCGACGTCGTGCGCTGACGCTCAGGGCCGACGTCTGCGCGGCGCGGCCGACCGCGGCGGCAGCGAGCGCATGTGGTCGCGGGCGCGACCCATGATGTCGCCGAGCACGCGGACGTCGGCGTCGGACAGGGTGTCGAACAACAGGTTCCGGACGACGTCGATGTGACCGGGCAGCACGGTGGCGAGGCGCGCGGCACCCGCCTTGGTGATGTCGACGACCGTCTCGCGTCGATCTTTCGAACTCGGTCCCCGCGTGATGAGCCCGGCCTGCTCCAGCAGACCGGCCTGGTGGGTGAGTCCGCTGCGGCTGTACACCACGCGGTCGGCCAGATCGGTCATGGTGAGCGGCCCCTTGGCGTCGTCGAGGACGGCCAGGATCTCGAACTGCACGTAGCTGAGGTCGCCCTCGGCCCGCAGCTGCTGCTGGACGGCGTACTGCAGCAGGCTGACGGCCTCGGTGAGCGCGAAGTAGGTCTGCATCTGCTGCGGCTTGAGGGCTCTGACCATGCCGCGATCCTAATGCTTTGACTTCGAAGCATTGTGAGCGACGTCACGGTGCGCGTCGGAATCGCTTCGATGTCGAAGCAGGTTGTGCGAGGTGCAACTGCTTCGAAATCGAAGCAAATGGACAAGGGAGATCATCATGAAGGCTGTGCTCTACCGGACCTACGGCGGCAGCGACGTTCTGGAGTACGACGACATCGAGCGTCCGACGCCCGGCCCCGGCCAGGTCCTCGTGAAGGTGGCGGGAACATCGTTCAACCCGGTCGACGCGGGCATCCGCGGCGGCTATCTGTCCGAGGTCTACGCCATCGCCTTTCCGCACATCCCCGGTGTCGACGTCGCCGGAACCGTCGTCGAGATCGGCGACGGGGTGCACGGATGGAACGTCGGCGACGCCGTTGTCGGGATGCTGCCGCTCGACGCCGATGGCGCCGCCGCGCAGTATGCCGTCGCACCGGCAGACGTCCTGGCCGCGGCGCCGACGTCGGTGACCCTCGCCGATGCGGCCGCGCTGCCGACCGTCGGGCTCACGGCGTGGCAGGCCCTGTTCGAGATCGCTGCGCTGGAGGCCGGCCAAACGATCCTGATCAACGGAGCGGGCGGAGCGGTCGGCGGATATGCGGTGCAACTCGCCAAGCGGCAAGGGGCCGTCGTCACCGCGACTTCATCGGCGCGCAGCGCGGACCGTCTGCGCCACTACGGCGCCGACCGCGTCATCGACTACCTCGACTACACGGCCGCGCCGCTCGTCGAAGGCGCCCCCTTCGACGTCGTCCTCAACCTGGTGAGCACGACACCGGAGGAGACCGCGGCCCTCGTCGGTCTTGTCGCCGACGGCGGAGTCCACGTCGGCACGATGGTGTCGGGTGACGAGGAGCCGGAGCGGCGGGTGCGCGCGCAGCGGGTCTTCGTCCGCAGCGACGGCGCCCAACTCGCCGACCTCGTCAGCCGGGTCGACGCGGGCCGGCTGACGATCGACGTGGCCGATCGGCGGCCGCTGACCGACACATCTGCGGTGCACGACGACTCGGATGCCAATCGGCTGGCCGGGAAGACGATTCTGGTGCCGCCAGGCGCGTAGTCACGACCATGCTGTCCCGTCGGCGTCGCGCCGGCGGGGCAGCTCAGTCGAAGAGGTCAGGCTGTTCGCGGGTGATGCGAGCGAACAACGGCTGGAAGCTGAACCAGCCCGCGAAGTGCGTACCCACCTGTCCCGCAGTGTGTTTGGCCATCGCCGGCTCGATCAGCACCGGCTTGCCGACGGCCTCCGCCATCAACTGGGCCTGACACGACCGCTCCATCGTGATGAACCACCACGCGGCCTCCTCGACCGAATGGCCGACGGTGAGCAGGCCGTGGTTGCGCAGAATGGCGGCCTTGCAGTCGCCGAGGCTGTGCGCGATCCGCTTGCCTTCCTCGATGTCGAGCACCACACCGGAGTACTGGTCGAAGAGCGCATGGTCGTCGTAGAACGCGCAGGCATCCTGGGTGATCGGGTCGAGCAGACGCGCGAGCGTCGACCACGTCTTCCCGTAGACCGAATGCGAATGCGCCGCGCTGATGACGTCGGGTCGCGCGGAGTGGATCTGGCTATGAATGGCGAACGCCGCCTGGTTGAGCGGCTTGTCGCCGTCGACGACCGTGCCGTCGTGGCGCACCAGCATCAGATCGCTGACGCGGATGTGGCCGAAGTGCATGCCGAACGGGTTGACCCAGAAGTGGTCGGTCAGTTCCGGGTCACGGGCGGTGATGTGGCCCGCCACGCCCTCGTCGAATCCGAATCGGCTGAAGAGGCGGAACGCCGCGGCGAGATTCTGTTTGCGGTGCAGCCGCTCCTCGTCGACGGAGCGGCCTTCTTCTG
>DATEIG010000752.1:0-4948 GCA_035279185.1 Mycobacterium sp. | reverse complement strand
GCGGCGTCGAGCGCGGCGGCGACCTGGTCGATGATCGACACCGCCAACGCCGGTTTCAGCGGCTTCTTGTCGTCCTCCTCGCCGAGCATGGCGCCGAGATTGCGGCCGTCGATCAGGCGCATGTCGAGGTAGAGGCGCTCGTCGATCTCACCGAAGCCGTGGATCGGCACCACATGGGGCTCGTTGATGCCCGCGGCCGCCTGCGACTCGCGCCGGAAACGCTGCTGGAAGACGCCGTCCTTGGCGAGGTGCGTCGGCAGCAGCTTCAATGCGACGACACGATCGGTGCGGGTGTCGAAGGCCCTGTAGACCTCACCCATTCCGCCCCGACCGATCAGCTCCTGGAGCTGATACTGCCCGAATGGTGTCGCATCCACCGCGTTCACTCCTCGGCACGCGAACCCGCGCTGATGTGTCGCTTGAAGCTACACCATGTTTGCCGAGGTTGTCCGGGCGTGCGTCAACACAGCACCCCGCGACTAGGTTTCGTCGGCGACCTGCCTGCGGCTCTGGTGCCCGCCCGGCGTGTCCGGATCGTCGTCCTGGTGGTCGAGCTCGTGCTGCAGTTCCCGCTGCTCCTCGGTTGTTTCCCGGGCGTCAGCCGGGTTGCCGGGCGAGTCGTTGCGCTGATCCATGGTTCTCCTACCGCGAGCCGTACTGCAGCGCGGCCTCATCGGAGTCGACGTTGCCGTTGCTGAGGATCCTGAGACGGTTGGGGCGCACCTCGTATCGGGCGCCGTCGGCCGGGTTGACGGCGTCGAACCCGCCGCCGTTGGGCACGGCGTTGTTGAGCTGGACGTTCGCCCCGTCGCGCAGCCGCTCACCCCGGTACTGATACGTGCCCGCGCCGGTCTGGCAGATCACCGCCTGCGACTGCGACGTCTCGATCGCCGCCACCGGGGTCGAGCCTGCGTCGCACCGGGTGGTGTGCCCGACGAAGCCCTGCCCGTCGACGCCGGTCATCC
The DNA here is from genome assembly GCA_035279185.1 of Mycobacterium sp. Taxonomy (GTDB): domain Bacteria; phylum Actinomycetota; class Actinomycetes; order Mycobacteriales; family Mycobacteriaceae; genus Mycobacterium. The sequence goes on along the minus strand of DATEIG010000752.1, from coordinate 3,983 downwards.
CTGCCAGCGGGGCCGCACTCGTCGTCGGCGATGACGTCGTGGTCGTCGGCGTGGTGCTCGTCGTCGACGTCTCGTCCGACGACGACGGCGCCGTCGTGGTCACGGTCGTCGTGCTCGGCGGCGGCGCGGCCAGCGGCGATCGGGGTGTGGTGTTCGTGTCCCCGCCCGAGAAGACCAACACCGACGCGAGAATCGCCGCGAGCCCGAACAGGAGCACCGTCGTGGCCACCAGCGCGACCTGCGTTCGGCTGAACCGCGACTTGTTCGGATTGCGCTGCGGCGGCGGGGTCGGGGCGTACACCGCCGGCGGATACGGCGTGTAACCCGTGCCGGCCGGGCTCTCGTAGACCGCGGAGAACGCCCTGGTGTCCGTCGGCGGGATCGGCGTCGGAAGCGGCGGACGCGGCGGCAGAGTCGAACCCGCCGCGGCCGTGGCGGCTTTCGCGAGCTCCCCCGCCGTCGCGTACCGGTCCGCCGGACGCTTCGCCATCCCCTTGGCGATCACATCGTCGAACGCACGGGAGATCCCCGGGCGCATCATGCTCGGCCGGGGCGGCGGCGAGAACATGTGCGCGGACATCAGCTGTCGCAAATCGCCGCCGGTCTCGAAAGGCGCCCTGCCGGTGAGGCATTCGTACAGCAGACAGGTCAGCGAGTAGATGTCGGCGGCAGGCCCCACCTGTCCGCCCGCAAACCGCTCCGCGGCCATGTACGCGCACGACCCGATGATCAGCCCGGTCGACGTCACACTCGCATCGCCGCCTGCGTGCGCGATGCCGAAGTCGACCAGATAGGCGAAGTCATCCGGCGTCAGCAGCACGTTCTCGGGCTTGATGTCGCGGTGAATCAGCTTGTCGGCGTGGGCGGCATCCAGGGCCGCCGCGACCTGCGTGATGATCGACGCCGCGCGCTTGGGCTCCAGCGGGCCGTTGACCCGCAGCTCGTCCTTCAGGCTCGCGCCGTCGACCAGGCGCATGTCGATGTAGAGCGTGCCGTCGATGTCGCCGAAGTCGTGCACCGGGATGACATGTGGTTCCTGTAGGCGCGCCGCGACGCGCGACTCCCGCCGGAAACGCTCCTGATAGCTCTTGTCCGCGGCGACGTCGGCACGCAGCACCTTCACCGCCACCATGCGCTCCCTGACGGTGTCGAACGCGCGATATACCTCACCCATACCGCCGACACCGATCAGCGACTGCAACTCGTACGGGCCGAACTTCGAGCCCAGCCGTGAATCGCCCTGCGGGGAGGCCATTCGAATCCTTTCCGTTTCTTCGCATGTCATGACGCAACGACGCCTCTTCGACGTGCGGCTCCTGCTCGTGTTCCCGCATCCGGCGTCCGCTTAACGAATCCGTCAGCCCAGCCCTGCTGGACGCGGCCGCTCGCTCCCCCGACAGAACGCGATGCGATTAGGGGCGTCTGCGCCCCGATACGTCATACGGTAGCGGCATGACGGAACAATCGCCCGCAGTCACCACCGCGCATCCACCGGAAACGATGCTGCGCGTGATGAATCCCGCAGTGAAGTTCCTGCTGCGCACACCGCTCGCGGGCGGTTTGGGTCGGCAGATGATGGTGCTGAACTTCACGGGTCGCAAGAGCGGTCGCCAGTTCTCGGTTCCCGTGAGCGCGCACAAGATCGACAACACGTTGTACGCGCTGGCCAACGCGGGATGGACAGCCAATTTCGCCGACGGCGCCGTCGCGGACGTCCTGCACGCCGGCGCGACGACGTCGATGCGCGGCGAACTGATCCGCGACCCGGCCACCGTGGCTGAACTGGCTCACCGCGCCGCGGCGTCCTACGGCGCAAAGACCGCGCAGCGGATGATGGGGCTGAAGTTCAGGGACAACGTCGTGCCGAGCGTCGAGGAGTTCACCGAGGCGGCCAGGCGCGAGAAGCTGCGCGCCGTGAAGTTCACGCCCGCCTGAACCCGCTCAGTACGTCGCGGCGGCCAGCCCGAGGATCTCCGCGCGGTCGGCCCGAAGCAGATAGCCCGCCCGGATCGTCGCGTCGAGCTCCTCGGTGAAACGCTCGATGTAGTCGTTCCTGCCGCCCGGATAGAGCCGTTTGCGCGTGTTCTCGTCGAACGGCTCACCCGATCCGAACAGCAGGGTCACCGGTACCGCGTCGTCACCGATGCCGGACGTGCGTGCGATCGGCACCTCGACCCACGGCGTGCGCACACCGCCCTTCGTGATGCCGTTGTCGTCGACGATGAAGCCGGGCGGCTGATTGTCGTCGGTCTCCAGCCGGGGGGCGTGCGGCGGCGCTTCGCCTGCGCGCACCCACCCGTGCAGCCGAGCGAGCGCGGCCTGCAGCACGTAGTGGTGCTGCGGGCCGAAGTTGAAGGGCTGCTTCAGCTGGTGGCCCATCAGCTCGGTGCTCGGTGCGTAGCCGAGGGCCAGCTGGTCGGCAGGCACGGATCCGTCGTCGATGAAGCCGACCTTGACGGTGTAGGCGTCGGCGTGCGCGGTGCCCGCGATCTCCCATGTCCGCAACGTGTCGTTGTCGGACTGCCGCGCGATGTAGTAGCCCGGCAGTATCGCGCCGACGACGTCGGTCTCGGTGATCACGTTCATCGTCGGCACCCGCAGGTCCTCGCGGAACGGCGACGGATCCGGCGCTCCCCTCTCGAATGCCTCGAGCGCGTTGATGCCGTCCAGCGGAGCCGCCCCGCCGAACCGGGAGTGGACGAGGAACCCGTCGAAGACCCGGGCGTGCTGATCGACGGCGTTGATGTAGGTGGTCAGGAACATCGCCGACTGCGACTCGCCGATCGCAATGACGTGTTGCGGTGTCAGCCGGCCCAGCACCTCGTCCGGCGACGTCCGTATGAGCTCTCCGACCTGGCTGAACATGTCGAACGAGTACGCGTCACCGGGATGGCTGAGCGGTGAATAGCGTTGCGGGTCCTGAGTTTTGAGCGACATGTCGAAGCCCGTGATGGTCAGGCCTCCGTCGACGCCGACCTTCTGCGCCGACACCGCGATGTAGGCGTATCCCTCTCGGACCATCTCGCGGTGGGCCATGAACCAGACCGCGGGCGCATCGATGCCGCCGCTGACGTTGAGCCACTCGACGAGCACCGTGCCGTTGAACGTCGTCGTGTCGGTCGGCAGCAGCGCGACGATTCGCGTGGTGTAGTCCACCTCGGGTTGCGGGCTCTCGCCGTAGGCCCGCGCCTGTCCCGAGACGAAGTACTCGGCGGCGGTGTACCCGACGCTCGCGATGTCGTAGGCGCCGAGCAGCAGGTTGGGCTTGCCCTCGACGGGCGTGACAGACGGCATGGCGACGACACTAGTCATGAGGCGATACTGGGCCGATGCCGGATCTCAACGTGCTGGGGACACCGATGGAGCCGTGCGGCAGCGATCCCGTGACCGGGTTCTACCGCGACGGCTGCTGCACCTCGGGCCCCGAGGACATCGGCCTGCACACCATCTGCGCGGTGATGACCGCCGAGTTCCTCGAGCATCAGAGTTCGATCGGAAACGACCTGTCGACGCCGCGCCCCGAGTTCCGCTTCCCCGGCCTGATCCCCGGCGACCGCTGGTGCGTCACCGCCGCCAACTGGCTGCGGGCCTACGAGGACGGTCGCGCCGCGCCGGTGGTGATGGCGTCGACGCACGAGCGCACGCTCGAGGTCGTGCCGCTGGAGGCTCTCGCCGAGCACGCCGTCGATGTGCCCGACGACCCCGGCGACCTCTGATCTTGCCTCCGCCCCTTTCCGCGAAACGATATTCCAGCAGACAAATGTCGAGTAAAGGCCTGCTGGAATATCGTTTCGCGAGAGCTGTGGTGGGCGCGGCGGCGTGTGCGTGCCTTGTCCAGTGTGGTTCGCCGCCGCCGCCCGCCGAGCCGTCATCGCCGTCGTCGTTGTCGTCGCCCTCGTCGACCGCGACGCCTGCTACGACGTCACCGCCACCGCCACCGCCGATGCCTCAGCCGCCGGTCGTCGGACCCGTCACCATCGCCG
>DATEIG010000751.1:0-7996 GCA_035279185.1 Mycobacterium sp. | reverse complement strand
CCGCGAACAGCCCTCGCCCACAAGACGTTCCAGCACCGGCCACAGGTCTCCGCCGTCGGTCTCCCAGCCGCGGCCCCGCAGGCGGTGGGCTCCGTCGACGATCTTCACGTCGAGCCCGACCGCGACCTTGTCGCCGTGCTCAGCGATCGCCCGCGCACACCACTCGGGGTTCTCCAATGCCGCCGTGCCCAGGTTCACCCTGGCGCAACCGGTGTCCAGTGCGGCCCTCAGCGACTCCTCGTCTCGGATGCCGCCGGACAGTTCGACGGCGACGTCCAGCTTGCCGACGACCTCGGCCAGCAGTTCCCGGTTGCTGCCGCGGCCGAAGGCGGCATCGAGGTCCACCAGGTGAATCCACTCGGCGCCGTCGCGCTGCCACGTCATCGCGGCGTCGAGCGCCGACCCGTAGTCGGTTTCGCTACCTGCCTGCCCTTGGACAAGACGGACGGCCTTGCCGTCGACGACATCGACGGCGGGCAACAGAATCAATCGCACGGCCGACAACCTAGCGTCATCACAGGTCCGATACCCAATTGGTGAGCAACGTGGCGCCCGCGTCGCCGCTCTTCTCCGGGTGGAACTGCGTTGCCGAAAGCGCCCCGTCCTCGACGGCCGCCAGGAACGGCACGGTGTGCGTGGCCCAGGTCAGCCGCGCGTCGGGGTCGCCCTCCCAGGCCTGGGCGGCATACGAGTGCACGAAGTAGAACCGCGTCGTGGGGTCGAGGCCCTTGAACAGCGTGCTGCCCGCAGCGGCGTCGACGACGTTCCAGCCCATGTGCGGGATGACGGGCGCGTCCAGTCGTACGACGGACCCCGGCCACTGGCCACAGCCCTCGGACTCCACGCCGAACTCCACGCCGCGGGAGAACAGGATCTGCATTCCCACGCAGACCCCGAGAACCGGGCGGCCCGCGGCGACCCTCTCGGCGATGATCTTCTCGCCGCCGATCTCCCGCAGCCCGGCCATACAGGCTTCGAAGGCCCCGACGCCGGGCACCACCAGCCCGTCGGCACGCGCCGCCGCATCGGCGTCCGACGTCACCTCGACATCGGCGCCGACCCGTTCCAGCGCGCGCTGCGCCGAGCGGAGGTTGCCCGAACCGTAGTCGAGGACGACGACGGATTTCGTTGTCACAGGCTGCCTTTGGTGGACGGCACACCTGTCACGCGCGGATCGTATTCAACCGCCTGCCGCAGTGCCCGCGCGACGGCCTTGTACTGGGCCTCGGTGATGTGGTGCGGATCGCGCCCGTAGAGCGTCCGCACGTGCAGGGCGATGCGGGCATTCGAGGCGATCGATTCGAAGACATGGCGGTTGATCACCGTGTGATACGGCACCTCCGAGCCGGCGATCGTGCTGTGCAGCATGTGGTCCGGCTCGCCACTGTGCACACAGTACGGGCGCCCCGACACGTCGACGGCGGCATGCGCGAGCGTCTCGTCCATCGGAATGAAGGCGTCGCCGAACCGGCGGATGCCCTTCTTGTCGCCGAGCGCTTCCCGCAGCGCCTGGCCGAACACGATCGCGGTGTCCTCGATCGTGTGGTGTCCCTCGATGTCGACGTCGCCCTCCGCCCTGACGGTCAGGTCGAAGCTGGCGTGGGTGCCCAGCGAGGTGAGCATGTGGTCGTAGAACGGCACACCGGTGGAGATCTCGACGGCCCCGGTGCCGTCGAGATCGAGTTCGACCACGATGTCGGACTCCTTGGTCTTTCGTTCGACGCGGGCGCGACGGGTGGTGGTCACTGTGCTCCTATTCGTGCGCTGGCTTCCAGCAGCGCGTCGTTCTCGTCGGCGAGGCCGATGGTGGCGCGCAGATACCCGGGGATACCCACGTCGCGGATGAGGATGCCCGCGTCGAGGTAGCGCTGCCAGGTGTCAGGCGCGTCGGCGAATTCACCGAACATGATGAAGTTCGCGTCGCTGGGGATGACGCGGAAACCCATTCCGCTGAGGGCATCCGAGACACGGATGCGTTCGGCGATCAAGGTGTCGACGCTGGCCAGGGTGTCGTCGGCGTGACGAAGCGCGGCGCGGGCCGACGCCTGCGTGACCGAGGACAGGTGATACGGCAGCCGCACCAACAGCATGGCGTCGATCACGGCGGGCGCGGCAATCAGGTAGCCGAGCCGTCCGCCCGCGAACGCGAACGCCTTGCTCATCGTGCGGGTGACGACCAGCTTGGTCGGGAACTCGCCGATCAGGTGCACCGCGCTCGGCTGCGACGAGAACTCGCCGTAGGCCTCGTCGAGGATGAGCACGCCGCCCGCCATCGCCTCGAGGAGGCGGCGTAGTTCGTCGAGCGAAACACTCTGCCCGGACGGGTTGTTCGGGCTCGCGACGAACACGATGTCGGGAGTGCGCTCCTTGATGGCATGCACCGCCACCTCGACATCGAGGCTGAAGTCGTCGGCACGGTCGGCCACCAGCCATTCGGTTTGCGTGCCGTCGGAGATGATCGGGTGCATCGAGTAGGACGGGACGAACCCGATGGCGCTGCGGCCCGGCCCGCCGAACGCCTGCAGCAACTGCTGCAGGATCTCGTTGGAACCGTTGGCGGCCCAGAGATTTTCGACGCCGAGGTCCACGCCGGTCTGGGCCGTCAGATATGCGGCGAGGTCGGTGCGCAGCGCCACCGCGTCACGGTCGGGGTACCGGTGCAGGTCACCTGCGACCGCGCGCACCGAATCGGTGACGTCGTCGATGAGGGCCTGCGTGGGCGGGTGCGGGTTCTCGTTCGTGTTCAACCGCACGGGAACGGTGAGTTGCGGTGCGCCGTAGGGCGATTTACCGCGGAGGTCGTCACGCAGTGGCAGATCCGCAAGTGTCACTGTGTCGCCGAGTATCACGTCTCGAACCTCCGCCGCACGGCTTCACCGTGCGAGGGCAGGTTCTCGGCCTCTGCGAGCGTGATGACGTATCCGGACACATCTTTGAGCGCCGCCTCGTCGTAGTCGACGACGTGGATGCCGCGCAGGAACGTCTGCACCGACAGGCCGCTGGAATGCCGCGCACAACCGGCCGTCGGCAACACGTGGTTGGAGCCGGCACAGTAGTCGCCGAGGCTCACCGGCGAGTAGGCGCCAACGAAAATCGCACCCGCGGAACGGATCCGCTCTGCCACGCCGCGAGCATCGACGGTCTGGATCTCCAGGTGTTCGGCGGCATAGGCGTTGACGGTCTTGACGCCGGCATCCACATCGTCGACGAGCACGATCGCCGACTGGCGGCCGGTCAGTGCCGCGGTGACCCGCTCGCGGTGCACCGTGGTCTGCAGTTGGACGCCGAGTTCACGGTCGGTGGCATCGGCGAGATCGACGCTGGGCGTGACCAGCACGCTGGCCGCCATCTCGTCGTGCTCGGCCTGGCTGATCAGATCGGCGGCGACGTGGACGGGGTCGGCGGTGTGATCGGCGAGAATCGCGATCTCGGTGGGCCCGGCCTCGGCGTCGATGCCGATCTGTGAACGGCAGATTCTCTTGGCCGCGGTGACGTAGATGTTGCCCGGACCGGTGACCATGTCGACCGGCGCCAACTCAGCCCCGTCGGTGTCGGTTCCGCCGTAGGCCAGCAGCGCGACCGCCTGGGCGCCGCCGACCGCCCACACCTCGTCGACACCGAGCAGGCGCGCGGCGTCGAGGATCGTGGGGTGGGGCAGACCGCCGAACTCCGCCTGCGGCGGGCTCGCGATCACCAACGACTCCACGCCCGCGGTCTGCGCCGGGACGACGTTCATCACCACGCTCGACGGGTACACCGCGTTCCCGCCGGGCACGTACAGCCCGACCCGCTCGACGGGCACCCAGCGTTCGGTCACCGTGGCGCCGGGCGCGAGCGTGGTCGTGGTGTCGGCGCGCCGCTGGTCGGCGTGGACGACGCGGGTGCGCTCGATCGCCACCTCGAGCGCGGTGCGGACGTCGGAGGGCAGCCCGTCGAGCGCGTTCTGCAGCTCAGCGGCGGGGACGCGGACCTGCGCGGGACGCACGCCGTCGAACGACTCCCCGAACTCCAGCGCGGCCGCCGCGCCTCGGTTGGCGACGGCATCGACGATCGGCCGCACCTTCGGCACCACCGCGTCGACGTCCACGCCGCCGCGCGGCAGCGCCGACCTCAGCCGGGCGGCTGACAGGTCGGCGCCACGCAGATCGATGCGGGCCATGAGGGGGGACGATGGGCTCACGCACCCATTGTCCCAGAACAGGCCAAATCGATATCGCCGCAGGCGGCACAGCGTCCCCGCTCAGGAGACGCAAGCGCTCACTTGCAGAGATCGGTGATGGTCTTGTTGGCCTCGTCGGCTTCCTTCAGCCGCGCGGCCTGGCCGGGATCCGAGTTCGGAATGCCCGACGTCGACCTGGCCCCGATGTCCATCAGGTTGTTGGCGAACTTGCGGATGGCGTCTGCCAGATCGGGCGGCGTATCCGGCTGCAGCCGGGCGAGAAGGTACTGGCCGCCGTCGTAGAGCGCGAGTCGGGCGTTTGCCGCGACCGCCATCGAACCGGTGACATCCTCGGGTCCGCCGGGGGGCTGGAGGTTCGTGTTGATCTGGACGCCGTTGCGGATCACGTTGAAGGATTCACAGATGCTGCCCTTGGGGTCGTCGGTAGCGGTACCGGTGAAGACCCCCTCCTTGGACGGCTCCTTCGTCAGCGCCCACACCGCCAGACCGGCGGCGATGAGCGCAACGACGAGCGCAGCGACGGAAACAATGAAACCCCTTGAAGACCCTGAATGCTCTGCCATGCGCGCTACAGTAGCGGCGTAACGGTCTTCGCCAGCGAACATTGCGCTCGACTCGCCGTTAAATCTTCCACGGCGTTCCGGCGGCGCCCACCGCATGCGTATCGTCTGCAGACATGTCGGCAAAGGATCACCCCAACAACGCACCGGGCGTACCCATGGTCTACCCGCCAGCGTTCGAGCGGCTGCAGATCAAATACATGAACCCGCTGGTCAAACGCATTGCCCGGGTCATGCCCGGGGTCGCGAAAATCCAGCACCGGGGCCGCAGATCGGGCAAAGCCTACGAGACCGTTGTCACGCCGTTCCGGAAAGGCTCCACGCTGGCGATCGTGCTGGGGCACGGAAAGACCGACTGGGTGAAGAACGTGCTTGCCGCAAACGAAGCCGACGTGGTCTTCGGGTCGCGCACGGTCCACATCGTCAATCCGCGGATCGTGCCCGCGGGCGGTGACGCCGCCGGCCTGCCCTTCATGGCACGGATGCAGGCACGGAAAATGGGAGTGCTCGTCGCCGACATCGCGTGACACACTCAGCCGATGGCATGGGACGTGTGGCTGACATTCGTCGGCGCGGCGATCGCGATCGCGGTCTCCCCCGGTGCGGGCGCCATCCAATCGATGGCCACCGGGCTGACGCACGGGGTGCGGCGGGGCTACTGGAGCATCCTCGGCCTCGAGATCGGCCTGATGCTGCAACTCGCTCTGGTGGCCGCCGGGTTGGGCGCGGTCGTCACGAGTTCGATCGTGGCCTTCAACGTGATCAAGTGGATCGGCGTGGCCTACCTGGTCTATCTGGCGGTCCGCCAATGGCGGACGGCCACCGTCGATCTGCGTGAGCAGGTCGACAAGGCGATGGACGGCGGCCGTCTCGCGCTCGTCGTCCGCGGATTCCTGGTCAACGCGACCAACCCCAAGGGGCTGGTGTTCTTCCTGGCCGTGCTGCCGCAGTTCGTCGTGCCCACCGCGCCGCTGATGCCGCAGTACCTGGCGATCGGGGCGACGATGGTCGCCGTCGACCTCGTGGTGATGGGCCTGTACACGGCGCTGTCCGTCAGGCTTCTGACGTGGATGCACACGCCGCGCAAGCAGACGATCGTCAACCGGGTGTTCTCGGGACTGTTCGCAGCCGCGGCAGTGGTGCTGTCGCTGGTGCGGCGCGGTCCCGCTACCGCATGAACACCGTCTTGCCCGTCATCGTCGGCCAGGCCGACGGCGCATCGTCCCACGGCACCACCTGGTCCACCGCGGGCGCGAGATCGCAAGCGCCCGACAATGTTTCGAGGATATCGGGAATGACCGCCCGGGCGTTGACGCGGCCGGTGACGAAGCGCACGCCGCGGGTGTACATCGGCAACAGTGGCAGCTTCACCCCGTCGGTGAAATAGATCCCGGTGTCGGTGCACACGCCGTCGGGCCAGGTTGCGCGCAGCGCGGCGGCCAGCACCGAAGGGTCCATCGACGTGTGCACGGTGACCGGATACGGGTCCCACGACTTGTCCGGCACGGGGCGATCGTGCACGCGGGCGCCGAGCTTCTCGGCGGCGGCGAGGCGTTGGGGATCGGTGTCGACGTAGTCGACCTGCGCGCCGTACGCCACCCCGAATGCCGCGGCGTACAGGCCGATCGACAGTCGACCGACCACGAGCACCCTGCGGTCGATCTCGTCGAGGGCCGCCAGCTCAGCCCGGTACGGACCGACGCCGCGCCAGCCGTCGGGGATGTTGTCCGACAGCGAGGCGATCGACACCGGGTCGACTCCCGCGGGGACCGTCATCAACATCGCGTCCGCGAACGGCACGAGCACGAGATCTGCCATGAACCCGCCGCCGTCCATGCCCGCCAACGGCGCCATGCCGTACATCGACATCAGGGGAAGCGACGCGCAGGACCCCGTCACGCCGCGCCTGCATGCGCTGCACTGTCCGCAGTTGATCTGAAAAGGCACCACGACGCGGTCGCCGACCCGAACCGACGTCACGTCCTCGCCGACGGCGACGACCTCGGCGAGACCTTCGTGTCCGACCGCATGCCCCGGCGGCATCGGCAGCACGCCCCGCGCGACGCCGACGTCCAGGTCGCAGCAGGCCACCGCCACCGGCCGCACGATCGCCTGCCTGCCGCCGGAGATCTGCGGGTCAGCGGCTTCCCGCCACGTGTACCGCCCGACGTCTTCGAACACCAGCTGCTGCATCGGGCGCCTTTCTGTAGCGGTCGTTCAAGTATTCTTGAGCGACCGTTCTAGTATTGTCAAGGGATGCCCCGCCCCGACCGAAGTCGCTCCGCGCTCATCGACACCGCGGCCCTGCTGTTCCGCAGGCAGGGCTACGCGGCCACGGGCGTCAACCAGATTCTCGAGGTGGCGGAGGTGAAGGCCGGCTCGCTGTACCACCACTTCCCCAACGGGAAGCAGGAGCTCGCGGCGGCCGTCGTGGAGTCGGCGGGCGGCGAGATCGAACGCCTGCTGCGCCGGTTCCTCGACAGCGACTCGCCGGTGGCAGAGATCGTCAACGGCTGGATCGACCTGCTCATCGTGCAATTGGCGTCCGACGGCCGCGACGGCTGCCCGATCGAACCGATAGCCACCGAATCGGTCAACGCCAGCCCGCTCGTGCGCGAGGCGTCCGCGCGCGCGTTCGCGGGCTGGACCGACGCGGTCGGCCAACGGCTGCAAAGCGACGGGTGGCCCGAGTGCGATGCCCGGCAGACGGCGCTCGCGGTCATCGCACTGATCGAGGGCGCGTTGATTTTGTCGCGGATCGCCGGCGACGCCGCCGCACTCGAGTCGGCGAAGGTGGCGGCCTGCTCACTTCTCAGCTCAGCGCGCGCAGCTCGCGACGGGAGCTGATCCCGAGCTTGCCGTAGACGTTGCGGAGGTGGTACTCGACCGCCTTCTCGCTGACGTACATCTCGCCCGCCACTTCCCTGTTCGTCATACCCTTGCGCACCAGGGCCACCACGTCCTGCTCCCGTTCGGTGAACGCGAATGGCGATTGTGCTGTGGCGGTGCGGATTCCACACGCGTCCAGATCATCGGCCACGGCCGTGCGAAACGGCTCTGCGCCGACCCCCGCGAAAAGGTCATGGGCGTCGCGCAGCTGGGCCACCGCCGCGCGGCGGTTCCCCCTGGCATGAAGCAGTCGACCGTAGTGATGGCGGATCAGCGCCCGGTCGATCAACCCGTCGTCGGGCCTGAGGGTCGCCAACGCCGTCGCGAAGAGCCGAGCCGCTTCGTCGGGGTCGCCGGACGCCGCCGC
>DATEIG010000750.1:0-6610 GCA_035279185.1 Mycobacterium sp. | reverse complement strand
CTCGCCCGGCGCGATGCGCGACGTGTTGGGCCGCACCGATGCCTTCTCCGAGCGGTGCATCATCCACAACGAGGTACGCGACATGGCCGGCGACAGCCTTTTCGTGTTGCCCAACGAACAGTGGCGGCCCCGCAAGCGCGCCCTGCAACCGGTCTTCACCAAGCACAACGTGCGCGCCTTCGGCGGCCACATGTCCAGCGCCGCACAAAGATTTGTCGATCGCTGGCACAACGACGCAGACATCGACCTCGATGTGGAGTGCCGTACGGTCGCGATGGCCTCGCTGGGGCGATCGATTCTCGGCGTCGATCTCAACGAGCGGGCTGACACGATCTCCCGATGCATGCACGTCGCCTCGTCGTACACCGCCGACCGCGCATTGCGCCCGGTGCGGGCGCCGCGATGGCTTCCAACCCTTGCACGACGGCGGGCCCGCGCGGCGGTCGCTGCGATGCGCGAGATCACCGACGAGATGGTGGCCGCCTGCCGCGCCGACCCGAATCGCGACGCACCGTTGGTGCAGGCGTTGATCGCCGCATCGGATCCCGAGACCGGACAACCCCTTTCGGACGCCGACATCTCCAACGACCTGTTGTTGTTCATGCTCGCGGGCCACGACACCACGGCGACTGCGCTGACGTACTCGCTGTGGATCCTCGGCCACCATCCCGAGATCCAGGAGCGCGTCGCCGCCGAGGCGTCCGCCATCGGCGACCGTGAACTGTCGCCCGAGGATGTGCCGCAGCTCGCCTACACCACACAGGTGCTGCACGAGGCGTTGCGGCTGTGTCCGCCCGCGGCGGGTGTGGCGCGCCTGGCCACCCGCGACATCGCCGTCGACGGCTACCGGGTGGAGGCGGGCAGCCTCATCGCGGTCGGTCTCTATGGGCTGCACCATGATCCGGCTCTGTGGGACCGCCCGTCGGACTTCGACCCGGACCGCTTCAGCCCCGAGAACACCAAAGCCAGGGACCGTTGGCAGTTCCTGCCGTTCCTCGGCGGCGGACGGCCCTGCATCGGCGAACACTTCGCGCGGCTGGAGACGACGCTGGCGCTGGCCACCATCGTCCGCGCGATGGAGATCCGCTCCCTCGACAGCGATTTCCAGTGCGAGGTGCCGTTCACCACCGTCGCCAAAGGGCCGATCCGTGCGCGGGTGACCGCGCGGACGTGAGCATGCCTGCGGTGATCCGGGTGGCCGCGGCCGTGATCCTCGACGCTGACGGCCGCATGCTCGTCGTGCGCAAGCGCGGCACCGCGATGTTCATGCAGCCCGGCGGAAAGCTCATGGCGGGTGAGTCGGCGCTAGAGGCGATCCACCGCGAGGTGGCCGAGGAACTGGGGGTGGCGGCGTCGAGCGTCCAGCCACTCGGCAGGCATGTCGCCGACGCGGCCAACGAGCCGGGCCACACGGTCGAGGCGGATGTCTTCCTGGTGAGCCTGGCGGGCGAGCCGAGCGCCGCGGCGGAGATCGACGAGATCGCGTGGATTGACCCGGCCGATCCCGGCGACCTCCCGCTCGCGCCGCTCACACAGCAGCTGAGCCGCGCCACCCATTGCGGCGGTCGGACGCCGGCAGCAGACTCGTAAGGCATGGCCTACATCAAGCCTCCGTGGTTCGTCCGCAAGATCTTCAACAGGCTCGCGATGGCGACCGGAGTCGGCAACAGCCAGACGCTGACGGTGATCAAGCGCGTCAGCAAGGAACCGCAGCAGATACCGGTGGTCGTGCCCGAGGTCGGCGGGGTGAAGTACCTGGTGTCGACCCGCGGCGAGGCCGAATGGGTCCGCAACGTTCGCGCCGACCCGCACGTCAAGCTCGGCAAGACCAACTACGTGGCCACCGAGGTGCCGGTGGAGGAGCGGGCGCCGGTCATCGCGGCGTACCGGCCGCTGGCGGGCAAGGTCGTCGAGGGCTACTGGAAGCAGCTGCCGAACGACGCCGACCACCCGACGTTCGCGCTGACGCCGGGCTGACTCTCTCGAGATCTGCGCGAGGGCTGCTCAACGCGACCGGTCACGACCCTCGCGCAGAAATCGGCGACTGAGACTCGTACCACTACACCCTGTAGTTGACGGTTCGGGCCGGGCTGGGAGACTGGGTGCCATGTCCAGCACCGACGTCTCCGCGAAGCTCTTCGCCGACGCGTCCGCCCTGATCCCCGGCGGCGTCAACTCGCCGGTGCGCGCCTTCTCCGCGGTCGGCGGCACGCCGCGCTTCATCACCTCGGCCACGGGCTACTGGCTCACCGACGCCGACGACAACCGCTACGTCGACCTGGTGTGCTCGTGGGGCCCGATGATCCTCGGCCACGCCCACCCCGCTGTCGTCGACGCCGTCCAACGCGCCGCGGCGAACGGCCTGTCGTTCGGCGCCCCCACCCCCAGCGAGAGCGAACTCGCCGCCGAGATCATCGGCCGGGTCGACGCCGTCGACCGCATCCGGATGGTCAACTCCGGCACCGAGGCGACCATGAGCGCGATCCGGCTGGCCCGCGGCTACACCGGCCGCGCCAAGATCATCAAGTTCTCCGGCTGCTACCACGGGCACAGCGACGCTCTCCTGGCCGACGCGGGCTCGGGCGTCGCGACGCTCGGGCTGCCCTCCTCGCCGGGTGTCACCGGCGCCGCGGCCGCCGACACCATCGTGCTGCCTTACAACAACGTCCCCGCGCTCGAACAGGTGTTCTCCCGCTTCGGCGACGAGATCGCGTGCGTCATCACCGAGGCCAGCCCCGGCAACATGGGCACCGTCCCGCCGCTGCCCGGCTACAACGCCGCGCTGCGCCGTATCACCGCCGAACACGGCGCACTGCTCATCCTCGACGAGGTGATGACCGGCTTCCGGGTCAGCCGATCCGGTTGGTACGGAATCGATCCCGTTGACGCCGACCTGTTCACCTACGGCAAGGTGATGAGCGGCGGCCTGCCCGCCGCGGCGTTCGGCGGACGGGGCGAGGTGATGGAGCGGCTTGCCCCGCTCGGCCCCGTGTACCAGGCGGGCACGCTCTCGGGTAACCCCGTCGCGATGGCTGCCGGGCTCGCCACGCTGCGCACCGCGGACGACGACGTGTACGCCAAGCTCGACGCCAACGCCGACCGGTTGACCGACATGCTGTCGCGATCACTCACCGACGCTGGTGTTGCGCACGGCATCTCGAGGGCGGGCAACATGTTCAGCGTGTTCTTCGCCGACGCGCCCGTCACCGACTTCGCGTCGGCCAAGGCGACCGAGACGTGGCGTTACCCCGCGTTCTTCCACGCACTGCTCGACGCCGGCGTCTACCCACCGTGCAGTGCGTACGAAGCCTGGTTCGTCTCGGCCGCCCTCGACGACGAGGCGTTCGACCGCATCGCCGCCGCGCTGCCGGCCGCCGCGCAAGCCGCCGCGGGGGCCAAACGCCCATGACTGACAAGACCATCGTGCACGTGATGCGGCACGGCGAGGTGCACAACCCCGACAAGATCCTCTACGGCCGACTGCCCGACTATCACCTGTCGGAGAGGGGCCGCGCGCAGGCGCAGCGGGTCGCCGACTGGATGGCCGAGCGCGACATCGTCTACGTCGTCGCCTCCCCGCTGGAGCGCGCCCAGGAGACCGCGACGCCGATCGCCGAACGCCGCGGTCTGTCGATCGACACCGACGACGACCTCATCGAATCGACGAACATCTTCCAGGGTCAGAAGGTCTCGCCCGGCGACGGTGCCCTCCGGGACCCGCGCAACTGGTGGCACCTGCGCAACCCGCGCACCCCGTCATGGGGTGAGCCCTACACCGAGATCGCCAAGCGCATGACAGCCGCGCTGCACCGCGCGAGGGCCAAGGCGGCCGGCCACGAGGCGATGTGCGTCAGCCACCAGCTCCCGGTCGAGACCCTCCGACGGGCCATGACAGGAAAGCCGTTGCACCACTTCCCGACTCGTCGGCTGTGCAACCTCGCCTCCCTGACCTCCTTCTACTTCCACGGCGACACCTACGTCGGCTGGGGCTATTCGGAGCTGGCCGGGCAGTGAAGTGGTGGGTCGTCATCGCGAGTGCGACGCTGGTCGCACTCGCCGGATGTTCGACCGGTGACGACGCCGTAGCCCAGGGCGGCACCTTCGAGTTCGTCGCGCCCGGCGGCAAGACCGACATCTTCTACGACCCACCCGAAAGCCGCGGCCACCCAGGCAAATTGGCGGGCCCCAGCCTGACCGACCCGGCCAAGACACTGTCACTCGACGACTTCGCCGGCAAGGTCGTCGTCGTCAACGTGTGGGGACAGTGGTGCGGACCGTGCCGCGCCGAAATCAGCCAGCTGCAGGAGGTCTACGACGCCACCAAGTCCGACGGCGTCGCGTTCCTCGGCATCGACGTCCGCGACAACAACCGCGACGCCGCCGTCGACTTCATCACCGATCGCAAGGTGGCGTACCCGTCGATCTACGACCCGTCGATGCGCACCATGATCGCCTTCGGCGGCAAGTACCCCACCACCGTCATCCCCTCCACCGTCGTGCTGGACCGCGAGCACCGCGTCGCGGCGGTCTTCCTGCGCGAGCTGCTGGCCCAGGATCTCCAACCGGTCGTCGAGCGGCTCGCCGCCGAGCCGGCGCCGCAGTCATGACCGGTTTCGCCGAGATCGCCGCCGCTGGCCCCGTTCTGGCGGCGTTGGGGGTCTCGGTCCTCGCCGGACTGGTGTCGTTCGCATCGCCGTGTGTCGTGCCGCTCGTCCCCGGATACCTGTCCTACCTCGCCGCGGTGGTCGGCGTCGAGGACGCCCCGACCCGCCCAAACCGACAATCGGGCGAAGACGTGCGAGAAGAACCCGCCAGAACGTCGACCTCGATAAGGACAGCGCGGCTACGCGTCGCGGGAGCGGCCGCCCTGTTCGTTGCGGGGTTCACCGCCGTGTTCGTGCTCGGCACCGTCGCCGTGCTCGGGATGACGGGTGCGCTGATCACCAATCAGGTCCTGCTGCAACGCATCGGCGGCGTCGTGACGATCCTGATGGGTTTGGTGTTCGTCGGCTTCATTCCTCTGCTGCAGCGTGACACCCGGTTCGCGCCGCGACAGCTGTCGACCATCGGCGGCGCGCCGCTGCTGGGCGCGGTGTTCGCGCTCGGCTGGACACCGTGCCTGGGCCCGACACTGACCGGGGTCATCGCGGTCGCCTCCGCGACAGAGGGCACCAATGTCGCCCGGGGCGTCCTGCTCGTCGTCGCCTACTGCCTCGGCCTGGGAATCCCGTTCGTGCTGTTGGCTTTCGGATCGGCGCGGGCCGTTGAGGGCCTCGGCTGGCTGAGGCGGCACACCCGTCAGATCCAGATCTTCGGCGGCATACTACTGATCCTTGTCGGCACCGCACTGGTCACCGGGGTGTGGAACGACTTCGTCTCATGGGTGCGCGACGCGTTCGTCAGCGACGTCAGGCTGCCCATATGAGGCGCGCAATCGCGCTGGCCCGCAACACATGGCGCACGCTGACCTCGATGGGCACGGCGCTCGTGCTGCTGTTCCTGCTCGCGCTCGCCGCGATACCGGGCGCTCTGCTGCCGCAGCGCAGCCTCAACGAGTCCAAGGTCGAGCAGTACATCGCCGAACATCCCACGATCGGGCCGTGGCTCGACAGGCTGCAGGCGTTCGAGGTGTTCTCCAGTTTCTGGTTCACCGCCATTTACGCGCTGCTGTTCATCTCCCTTGTCGGCTGCCTGACGCCGAGGCTGCTCGAACACATCCGCAGCCTCCGTGCAACGCCAGTCACCGCGCCGCGCAACCTGAGTCGGCTGCCCAAGCACCACACCGCCGAGGCGGCGGGTGAACCCGACGCGGTCGCCGCCGCGGTCACCCAACGGCTCACGGGGTGGCGCCGCGTCACCCGCACCGAGGGCGACACCACAGAGATCTCCGCCGAGAAGGGCTACCTGCGCGAGTTCGGCAACATCGTCTTCCACTTCTCGCTGCTCGGGCTGCTCGTCGCGGTGGCTGTCGGCAAGCTGTTCGGCTACGAGGGCAACGTCATCGTGATCGCCGACGGCGGACCGGGCTTCTGCTCCGCGTCGCCTGCCGCCTTCGACTCGTTCCGGGCGGGCAACACCGTCGACGGCACCTCGCTGAACCCGATCTGCCTGCGCGTCAACAAGTTCGACGCGCACTACCTGCCGTCGGGGCAGGCGCTGTCCTTCGCCGCCGACATCGACTACCAGCAGGGCGCCGACCTCGACTCCGACACCTGGCGTCCGTATCACCTGAAAGTCAACGAGCCGCTGCGCATCGGCGGCGACCGGATCTACCTCCAGGGCCACGGCTACGCCCCGACGTTCACCGTCACCTTCCCCGACGGCCAGACCCGAACTCAGACAATCCAGTGGCGGCCCGACGACCAGGTGACGCTGCTGTCGTCCGGCGTGATGCGGTTCGATCCGCCGGCAGGCACCTATCCCGACCCCGTCGAGCGCCGCAAGCACCAGGTCGCGATCACTGGGTTGTTCGCGCCGACCCAGTTCCTGCACGGCAAGCTGCTGTCGTCGAGCTTCCCCGCGCTGAACGACCCGGCGGTGGCCGTCGACGTCTACCGCGGCGATGCCGGTCTCGACACGGGGCGCCCGCAGTCGCTGTTCGACCTGGACC
>DATEIG010000749.1:0-2596 GCA_035279185.1 Mycobacterium sp. | reverse complement strand
GACCGCTGGATCCTCGGTCGCGCCGAAGAGGTTCGCGCCGAGGTGGATTCGGCGTTCGACAGATACGAGTTCAGCCGTGCCTGCGAAGCGCTCTACCACTTCGCGTGGGATGAGTTCTGCGACTGGTATCTCGAGCTGGCGAAAGTGCAGCTGGCCGACAGCGTCACCCACACGACAGCGGTGCTGGCCTCGGTGCTCGACACGTTGCTCAAGCTCCTGCATCCGGTGATGCCGTTCGTCACCGAGACGCTGTGGAAGGCGCTCACCGGTGGTGAGTCGCTGGTCATCGCCGACTGGCCCACATCAACGGGGTTCACAGTGGATCCGATTGCCGCCCAACGGATCACCGACATGCAGAAGCTCGTGACCGAGGTGCGGCGGTTCCGAAGCGATCAGGGACTGGCCGACAGGCAGAGGGTGCCCGCGCGGCTGGGCGAGATCACCGCGGCCGACCTGGACTCGCAGGTGGCGGCCGTGACGACCCTCGCGTGGCTGACACCCGCCTCCGACGGGTTCGCGCCGACGGCGTCGGTGGAAGTGCGGCTGACCCGCGGCACCGTCGTGGTCGAACTCGACACGTCGGGCACCGTGGACGTCGAAGCCGAACGGCGCAGGCTCGAAAAGGATCTCGCGGCAGCGGAGAAGGAGCTCAAGGGCACCAGCGCCAAGCTCGGTAACGAGTCGTTCCTCGCCAAGGCGCCCACCGACGTCGTCGACAAGATCCGAGCCCGGCAGAGCCTCGCCAACGAGGAAGTCGAGCGCATCACTGCAAGGCTGGCTTCTCTTCGATGACCGAGCCCGTCCCCACGCCGGACGAGATCGCCTCCCTGCTGCAGGTCGAGCATCTCCTCGATCAGCGGTGGCCCGAGACCAAGCTCGAGCCGAGCACGACGCGGATCTCGGCGTTGATGGAGCTGCTCGGCTCGCCGCAGAAGGGTTACCCGTCGATCCACATCGCGGGCACCAACGGAAAGACCTCGGTGGCGCGCATGGTGGATTCGCTTCTGACGGCGCTGCATCGCCGCACCGGCCGCACCACGAGCCCGCACCTGCAGTCCGCGGTGGAGCGCATCGCGATCGACAACAAGCCGATCAGCCCGGCGCAGTACGTCGCGGTCTACGAGGAGATCGAACCGTTCGTCGAACTCGTCGACAGGCAGTCAGAAGCCGCGGGCGGACCCGCGATGAGCAAGTTCGAGGTGGTCACCGCCATGGCGTTCGCGGCCTTCGCCGACGCGCCGATCGACGTGGCCGTCGTCGAGGTCGGCATGGGTGGCCGGTGGGACGCCACCAACGTCGTCGATGCCCCGGTCGCGGTGATCACGCCGATCGGTATGGATCACACCGAGTACCTCGGCACCGAGATCACCGACATCGCGAAGGAGAAGGCGGGGATCATCACCAGGCAGAAGGACGACCTCGTGCCGGTCGACACCGTCGCGGTGATCGGCAGGCAGGTCCCCGAGGCGATGGAGGTGGTGCTCGCCGAGACCGTGCGCGCCGACGCCGCGGTCGCCCGCGAGGACTCGGAGTTCGCAGTCCTGAGCCGCCAGGTGGCGATCGGCGGCCAGATGCTCGAAATCCAGGGTCTCGGCGGCGTGTACTCCGAGATCTTCCTGCCGCTGCACGGTGAGCATCAGGCGCACAATGCCGCGATCGCGCTCGCCGCGGTGGAGGCGTTCTTCGGTGCGGGTGCGGACCGGCAGCTCGACATCGACGCCGTGCGGGCCGGTTTCGCCGCAGCGGTGAGTCCCGGTCGCCTGGAGCGGATGCGCACGGCCCCAACCGTTTTCATCGATGCGGCCCACAACCCCGCCGGGGCGGCAGCGCTGGCGACCACGCTTGCCGACGAGTTCGACTTCCGCATGATCGTCGGCATCGTCGCGGTGATGGCCGACAAGGACGTCGACGGGATCCTCGCCGCGCTGGAGCCGGCGTTCGATCAGATCGTCGTCACCACCAACGGTTCGCCGCGCGCGCTCGACGTCGAGAGCCTGGCGCTGCGCGCCGAGGAACGCTTCGGTCCCGAGCGGGTGATCGCGGCCACGGGTCTGCCCGACGCCATCGAGACCGCGACAGCGCTCGCCGAGGAGGCCGGCCATGACGGCGAGGGTTTCTCCGGCAGCGGCATCGTGATCACCGGGTCGGTGGTCACCGCCGGTGTGGCGCGCACGCTGTTCGGGCGGGACCCCGCATGAGCGATCAGCAGGAGACGCCTGCGGCGCCGGACCCGTGGAAGAGCTTCCGCGGCGTGATGGCGGGCACGCTTGTCCTCGAAGCCATCGTCGTCCTGCTCGCACTGCCTGTCGTCTCGGTCCTCGGCGGCGGGCTCACCGCTGTCACCGGCACGTACCTCGTCGGCCTTGCCGTAGTCCTGATCCTGCTGGCCGGAATGCAGGGCAGGCCGTGGGCGATCTGGGTGAACCTCGGCCTGCAACCAGTGCTGATCGCGGGCTGGGTCTTCTCGGGCGCCGTCGGATTCATCGGGCTGGTGTTCACCGGCGTCTGGCTGCTCATCCTGTACCTCCGCAGCGAAGTCAAGCGCCGCGAAGCCCGGGGCCTGCTGCCTGGGCAACAACCCCCGCCTGAGTAATCG
>DATEIG010000748.1:0-4818 GCA_035279185.1 Mycobacterium sp. | reverse complement strand
C
Source organism: Mycobacterium sp. (assembly GCA_035279185.1). Lineage (GTDB taxonomy): Bacteria > Actinomycetota > Actinomycetes > Mycobacteriales > Mycobacteriaceae > Mycobacterium. The sequence goes on along the minus strand of DATEIG010000748.1, from coordinate 4,817 downwards.
AGCGCCGCGTAGGAGCCCGACCGCAGATCCACGACGAGTTCCTCCTTCGCGATCTCGATGAGCACGGCTTCGAGCGCGGGCCGCCAGCGCGCGGCCAGCGTGCCCTTGCCTGGCAGTTTCGACGACGCTGACAACCGGTAGGCCGGTATCGGGTCGCCGGCGCGCAGCAGCCCGAATAGTGCCGAGCCGACCGCCAGCCGCGCGCGTGCGCGCGAAACCGCGGCGCCGCGAAGCGATTCGACGTCGAGCGCGTCGTACAGCACACCGGTGTATCTGGTGATCGCGGGCAGCGTCGGGGACTCGAACAGCGCCAGGTTGCGTTCGATCTCGTGGTCCTGGGAGGCCGAGATGCCGAGTGCCTTCCTGCAGGCAGGCGCATCGGCGGCCAGCGCGACCAACTCGTCGGCCAGCTCAGCCCGAACGGGGTTCAGCTCGGGGAAGCTCAGCGCCTCGAGGCGAAGCGGCGGCCCCTCGCCTCCGGCGCGTTTGGTCTCCGACGGCGGCAGCAACACGATCACGAGCGAAAAGGTTAGCGGCAAGGCCCCAAGTCGTATCTTTACAAAGATGCGGATCATCGACGCCGACGGACACGTCGCCGAGGGGGCATCGCTGGCCATCGAGGCGCTGCAGCGCTGGCCGGACCACATCGTCCCGCGCACCGACAAGCCCGGCCTGGTGATCGAGGGCCGCAACTATCCGGAGTCGAGCGGGCCGGGCGCCGGCTGCCCCACGGAGCACGGCATCTCGTCGGCGGAGGGCATCAACTGCCGATCGCCCGAGGGTGTGCTCGGCGACGCCGACCGCGACCAGATCGACACGATGGTGCTCTATCCGAGCCTGGGCCTCTGCACGCCGACGCTGGAGGACCCGGAGTTCGCCGCGGGCTTCGCCCGGCTCTACAACGAGTGGATCGCCGACTACTGCAGTTCATCGGGCGGCCGCCTGCGCGGCATCGCGGTCACCCCGATCGAGCACGGCGCCGTCGCGATCGACATCATGCGCGAGGCAAGCGATCTGGGGTTGGTCGCGACCCACATCCCGCCTGCGCTGAAGACGCGCAACCTCGATCATCCGGACCTCGACCCGTTCTATGCGGCGGCGGTCGAGTTGGGTATGCCGCTCGGCATCCATGGCGCGCCGGGCGTGCACCTTCCGAAGATCGGCGTCGACCGATTCACGAATTACATTCAGGTGCATTGCATCAGCTTCCCGTTCGACCAGATGACGGCGATGACGGCGCTGGTCTCGGGAGGGGTCTTCGACCGCCATCCCGACCTGCGGGTGGCGTTCCTGGAGGCCGGTGTCGGATGGGTGCCGTTCTTCATCGACCGGTTGCACGAGCACTTCGAGAAGCGCGGCGACTGGATCGAGGGCGGCTGGCAGTGCGATCCGCAGCACTATCTGGAAGCGGGCAACATCTGGGCGACGTGCGAGCCCGAGGAGCCGATCCTGCCGGGTGTCATCGACGTCCTCGGTGACGACTTCATCATGTTCGCCAGCGACTATCCGCACTGGGACGGCGAATGGCCGGAGAGCACAAAGCATTTGCGGACGCGACCTGACATCAGCGAGAAGACCCGCGCGAAGATCGGCGGTCTGAACGCGCAGCGTTTCTATGCGCTCACCTAGTCACCAGGTGACCGGCAGCTCGTGGATGGTGTATATCTCCTGCTCGCCGGCGTAGCTCAGTTCGTCGGCGGGCATCGCCAGCCGCAGCCCGGGCAGCCGGCGAAACAGGGTGGTCAGGGCGATCTGCAGTTCGGTGCGCGCGAGATTCTGACCGATGCATTGGTGGACGCCGAAGCCGAAAGCCAGGTGGCCGCGGGCGCTTCGGTCGACGTCGAGTGACGCGGGATCATCCACGAATTCCGGATCCCAGTTGCCCGCAGGCAGGTTCATCAGGACGTGGTCACCGGCCCTGATGACCTGACCGTTGATGGTGAGATCTTCAACGGCTATCCGGTCGACTTGGCTGTGCACGATCGACAGGTAGCGCATGAGCTCCTCGACCATGTTCGCGATCACCGCGGGGTCGTCGGTCTGTCGCAACCGGTCGAGCTGGTCGGGATGCTGCAGAAGTGCGATGGTGCCCAGCGAGATCATGCCTGCAGTGGTCTCGTGGCCCGCCTGCAGCATGATGACGCCGTTCATGACGGCGGTCCCACGACTCAGTTCGCCCTTGGCGACGTGATCGATCATCAGCCGACTCATGAGGTCGTCGCCGGGTTCGCGCTCCTTGATTTCGGCGAGCTTCCACATGTAATCGAACATGGCGCCGATCGCCGCGAGCTTCTCCTCATCGGTCGACCGCGAGTCCAGACCCTTGGTGCTGTGCTGCTGAAAGAACTCGTGGTCCTCGTAGGGAACCCCGAGCAGCAGCGAGATCACCAAAGACGGCACGGGCAGCGCGAAGTCGCGAACGAGATCCGCGGGTGGCCCTTTCTCGATCATGTCGTCGAGAAAGCCGTCGACCAGTTCCTGGATCTGCGGACGCATCTCCTGCGCCCTCCGAAACGTGAAGTCGCGCGTCATCATTCGGCGCAGGCGGTTGTGCTCGGGATCGTCGACGCGCGCGAACACCACCGCCTCGGTGCCGTCCGACGGCGTCGCCTGCATGTCGCCCAGGGTGTTGGCCGACAGCCGCGGGTCCGTCAGCGCCGCCCTGATGTCCTCGTAGCGGCTGATCACCCATGTCGGTTCATGACGCCACCTGGCCAGCTGCAGTCCGCCGGAATCACGCCAGTCGGCGAACACGGCAGGCGGCGCCAGCGGACATCGGGGGTCACGTGGAACGGGAACTACCGGCAGATCCGCGCGCTCACCACGGGTCGAGGTCGTCATCGCTGCTCCTCTAATCGGCAGTCGACTGTCAGTTGCCGTGAGCGTAGAACCGCCTTTAGTGGCAGTCAACTGTCAGTTAAAGTCTCCTGTGTGACAGTGGAGACGGACCGTCCGCTGCGCGCCGACGCGGCCCGCAACGCCGATCGCATCCTGCGCGCCGCCCGCGAGATCTATGCCGAGCTGGGCCCCGACGCCCCGATGGACGCGATCGCCCGTCGTGCCGGTGTCGGAGAGCGGACGTTGTACCGGCGGTTCCCGACGAAGGGCGAGTTGTCGAGAGCGGTCATCGACCAGAGCATCGCCGAAACCCTCACGCCGGTCATCGTGCGCGCACTGCGAAGTCGCAACCCGCTGCGCGGGCTCGAGAAGCTTCTCGAAGCGGCGATCGCGTTGGGCGCTCGCGAGCACAGCGCGTTGACGGCCGCGCGGCGGACCGGATCCTTGACCGACGTCTCGGTGCAGCTCGACGCGGCGCTGGTCGAACTGACCACGCGTGCGCAGGATGCCGGCCTCGTGCGCGCCGACCTCGTCGCCGCCGACCTGCCGCGCATGGTCGCGATGCTGTACAGCGTGCTGGCCACCATGGACCCGGCGTCCGACGGGTGGCGGCGTTATGTCGCGCTGCTGATCGACGCGATCGCCACCGCGAACCCGAGCCGACTGCCCCGGGCGGTCCCCATCCGCTACGTCCAACCCCTCGATGAGTGGCCGATCTGATGGACGAGCTCAGATTCGACAGCAGGGTCGCGGTCGTCACCGGCGCAGGCCGCGGCCTCGGCAGGGAGTACGCGCTACTTCTCGCGGCGAGAGGGGCGCGGGTGGTGGTCAATGACCTGGGCGGGTCGGTGACGGGCGACGGCGCAGGCGGCGACCCCGCCACCGAAACCGCACAAGAGATCAAGGACCGCGGCGGTGAAGCCGTCGCCGACACACACAGCGTCGCGACGCCCGAAGGCGGGCAGGCGATCATCGACACCGCGGTCGACACCTGGGGTCGCGTCGACATCCTGGTCAACAACGCGGGCACGGTCAGCGACGCGAACTTCGACGACATGACCTCCGACCGCCTGAATCCTCTGATCGATGTCCACCTCAAGGCCGCGTTCTTCACCACCCGCCCGGCGTGGAAGGTCATGCGCCAGGCGAACTTCGGCCGGATCGTCAACACGACGTCGGCGGCAGGCATCCTGGGTGCGCCGCGGATGACCAATTACGGCGCTGCCAAGACCGGCATCATCGGGCTGACTCGGGTGCTTGCGGCGGAGGCGGATGGCCTCGACATAACGGTCAATGCGATCGCCCCGGTGGCGGCCACACGGATGCTGGGCTATTCGATGGGCAGCGCGGCCGACAACCCTGAAGCAGAGGCGCTCATGCGGCCGTTCCTCGACCGACTCGATCCCGCCCTCGTCGCGCCCGTCGTCGCCTTCCTCGCTCATGAGGACTGCCCGGTCTCCGGTGAGATCTACACCGTCGGCGGCGGGCAGGTGTCGCGGTTCTTCATCGGCCGTACCAGGGGCTACTTCAACCCCAGGCTGACGCCCGAGGATGTCCGCACCCACTTCGACGAGATCCGCGATTCGTCGCACCACACCGTCCCCGCAGGCCCCGCCGACGAGATGGCCGACCTGTACCAGGCGATCACCGCTGATTAGCGGCCCTACGCCAGTCTCGCTATTTTTGCTATTTTAGAGATCCGGCCACCAATGAGGGGTGAGCAGAATTGGCCAAGACCGACTGGACGCCACTTCCGGTGCCATGGGCGGTTCAGTCCGTGGACAGGATCCCCAAGCAGCGCTACTACGACCCCGAGTTCTACGCCATGGAGACCGAGTTGTTCTGGCCCCGCGTGTGGCAGATGGCATGCCGTTTGGAGGAGATCCCGAAGCCGGGCGACTTCGTCGAGTACGAGATCCTGGACCAGTCCGTCATCGTGGTCCGCGTCGACGCGTCCACCGTGCGGGCCTACTACAACT
>DATEIG010000747.1:0-7389 GCA_035279185.1 Mycobacterium sp. | reverse complement strand
TTCGGCAGAGGGTGCGTGAACGAACTCGGCGAGCGAGCCAAGGCGCTGGGGATGACGCGGGTGGCGTTGTTCAGCGACCGCTCCGTGGCGCGGCTGGAGTTCTTCGACACGGCGCAGCGCTCGCTGCGAACAGCGGGGCTCGACGTGGTGACCTACACCGACGTCCACGTCGAGCCGACCGACGAATCCTTTGCCACTGCAACCGCATTCGCGTCGGAGACCCGACCCGACGGCTATGTCTCAGTCGGCGGCGGTTCAGTGATCGACACGGCAAAAGCGGCCAATCTGTACGCCACCCACCCGGCCGACTTCCTGTCCTACGTCAACCCGCCGGTGGGTGAGGGCGTGGCCGTGCCGGGGCCGCTGAAGCCGCACATCGCCTGCCCGACGACATCGGGCACCGGCAGCGAGGTGACCGGCATCGCCATCTTCGACCTGCTGTCGATGTCGGCGAAGACGGGCATCGCCTCGCCGGCCCTTCGTCCCACCGAGGCCCTCGTCGACCCCGACTGCACCGACACCCTGCCTGCTGCGGTGGTCGCCTGCTCCGGGCTCGACGTGTTGTCGCACGCGCTGGAGTCGTTCACCGCCCGGCCCTTCGTGCGCCGAAGCGCACCGCAACGACCGAACCAGCGGCCGATGAGCCAGGGCGCGAACCCGTGGAGCGACCTGGGGAGCCGCGAAGCCATGCGGCTGCTCGGGCGCTACCTGCACCGTGCCGTCGCCGACGCGGCCGACCGCGAGGCGCGCGAGCAGACGATGTGGGCGGCCACCCTGGCGGGGATCGCGTTCGGCAACGCCGGCGTGCACCTCCCGCACGCGATGTCCTATGCGGTGGCGGGCCAGGTGCGGGACTTCCATCCTGACGGCTATCCCGGCGTCAAACCCATGGTGCCCCACGGCATGTCGGTGATCCTCAATGCGCCTGCCGTCTTCCGGGCCACCGCCGTGACCGACCCGCAACGTCACCTCGAGGCGGCGCGCCACCTCGACGCAGACGTCGACGGCGCCGCACAGGAGGACGCGGGCGAGGTGCTCGCGGGAAGCATCGTCGACGTGATGCGCGCCGTGCACATGCCCAATGGCCTGTCGGCGGTGGGGTACGCCGAAGCCGACTGCGAGAGACTCGCGGAGGGGGCGTGGCCGCAGCAGCGGCTTCTGCAGAACGCGCCGGTCGACAGTGACCAAGCGATGTTGGCGTCGCTGTTCGGCGGCGCACTGCGCTATTGGTGAGCGCGAGGTCAGTCGTCGGTTTCGACGACAAGCACCTCGGTTTTGGCGCGATTGCGCACAGCCCGCGGCACCGACCCGAGCAACCGGCCTGCGATCGACTTGACCCCGACGTTGCCGACCACGAGCAGGTCCGCGTCGACCTCGTCGACCAGCTTGACCAGAACCTCTACCGGGGCTCCGGAAACAGCCTTCTCCTCGATGTCCTTTGCGCCCGCGGCCCTTGCCCGGTCCGCGGCCTCCCGAAGCATTCCGTACACAGGCGCGTTGCCTTCGGTGCGGTAGTTCTCGCCCGTGGGTTGGTCCGGTTCGCCGGACCGTAGCTCCTCGTCAGCCAGGTAGGCCGTTGCAATGACGAGTTTCGCGTTCGACTCCGCGGCGATCTCCGCCGCACGGTCGACCGCCCGGAACGACGAATCCGACCCGTCGGTTCCGACGACCACGACCTTGTGTTCGCTCATCAGCGCTCCCTCCGATCCCAAGATCAACTACCCGCCGGGCACCGTTTTCACTCCCATCGCGGAGAATGGTCGGCGGAGTCGACGAGGAGGACCGATGCTTGCCGAACTGGGTCGCAGGGCAGACGCCGCGCTGAGGCGGGGGACCGATGCCATCGGTGAGGCCGTCCATGTGACGGTGCTGCACGCGCGCAGGATCGCGGGAGCGGTCTCGGTCGCCGCTTTCCGGGTGAAGCGGGAGGCCGAGGATCTGGTGTGGGATTACCAGGACGTGGCCGCCGACCTGCGGCGACCTGGCGAGCCCACAACGACGACGGCTGAGCTCGAGGCCCCTGAGAGTCCTGGTCCACCCCGGTTGCGCGTGGTGGGGTCAGACGACTGATTCGGGCTGGACCTCGGTCCGCCGCCGCAGTCGCCAGCGCACGACGCCGGCATACACCAGCCCCAGCAGCAGTAGCATCGCGATGTCGAACAGCCACGTCGATGCGCTGTGCTCCCACTGCGGGTCGTCCGCCGCGGGCACGAGATTCGGCAGATCGATGGTCGAAGCCGTCGCAGCGACCCCCCATCGTGCCGGCGTCAACCCCGCGATCACCTCGAGCAGCGGTCGGTCGGTGATGGGTACGAAGCTGCCCGCCAGCACGAGTTGCGCGACGCAGGCGACCGCGAGCAGCGGTATGTACTGGTTGCTACTACGCGAGACAGCCGAGATCATCAGGCCGAGAATCGCCGCGACCGTCGCCGTCACCGCAACGTCCACGAACAGCTCGAGCAGGGGAACACCGAGCGCGGCAGCCGTCACCGGTCGGGGTTTACCGATTGCCGGTGCGGTGACCACCAGAACGAGTAGTGCCGACTGAATCGCGGCGATGGCGCCGAACACCATGATCTTGGCGAGCAGGTAGGCCGACGGTGAGAGCCCGGCGGCCTGCTCGTGACGGAAGATCGCCCGCTCGCCGATCAGATCGCGCACCGACAGCGTGAAACCCATCAGGATCGCGGCGAAACTGAGCAGCACGATGATCTGCCTCGGTTCGTACGGCGCTACGGATCCCGGCTGCGGCTTCGTGAAACCGGCGTGACCGCCCACGGCGAGTGGCAGAAGGCCGACGATGATCGGCGCCAGGACCAGGAAGACGAGGTAGCGCCGGTCGGCGGCGATCAACTGCACCTGTCGGTGCGCAATCGCGGCGACTTGGCGCCAGAAGCTGGTGCGCCTGGCTCTTCGGGGAGGCGACCACGGCACGGGCTGTGCGACGGGCTCCGGCGCGGATCCGTGTCGCTCGAAGAACCGGCGTTGCGCCCCTTGCGGATCCGCGCCGATGTCGCTGTAGATGTCCGCCCAGTCCTGCGAGCCCATCGCCTCGCCGACACCGTCCGGCAAGCCGCGATATGCCGCTCTTCCGCCCGGCGCGAGCAGCAGGACCTGATCGCATTCGTCCAGAAACCGCAGGGAGTGCGTCACGACCACGATCACACGACCGGCGTCGGCGAGGCGGCGCAACATTTCCATCACCTGCCGGTCGAGGGCGGGGTCCAGGCCCGTGGTCGGCTCGTCGAGCGCCAGCAGCGACGGTTCGGTCAACAACTCCATCGCAATGGAAACCCGCTTGCGCTGCCCGCCGGACAGCACGTCCACGCGGGTGTCGGTGTGCTCGTCCATCTCGAGCTCGCCGAGCACCCGTGAGATGACCTGGCGCCGTTCGAGTTCCGTGGTGTCGGGCGGCATCCGCAGCTTTGCGGCGATGTCGAGCGCCTGAGCGACCGTCAGTCCGCGGTGGACGACGTCTTCCTGTGGCACCATGCCGATCCTGCTGCGCAGCGATTCGTATTCGGCGTGCAGATCGCGTCCGTCGAACTTCACCGCGCCGGTCGTCGGCCGCCACGCGCCGACGATCACCTTGAGCAGGGTCGACTTACCCGAGCCCGACGGCCCGATCACGGCCGTGAGCGCGCCAGGTCGCACGGTGAGGGACACCCGGTCGAGCAGCGTCACCGCGCCGTCGTCCACCGTGAGGCCGACTCCGCGCACCTCCAGACCGCCGGTCGTCGTCGCAGGTTCACTGCGTGGAACCACAGTGCCTGCGGCGAAGACGAAGTCGAGGTTGCCGATCGTGACGATGTCGTTGTCCTGCAAGGCTCTGGTCTTGATGCGTTCGCCGTTGACGAAGGTGCCGTTGACGCTGTTCGAGTCGTGGATCTCGACGCCGGACTGCGTGGTGACCAGCGTGGCGTGGTGTCGCGACGCCAGCATGTCGGAGAGTCCGATGTCGGCGTCCGCGGCGCGACCGATGGTGATCGCTCGGACCGCGGGTCGTGTGGTGTCGACGGTGGGTCGGTCATCGGGCGGCGGAGCGAGCTCGAAGGTCAGCGCGGGCCCCTCGGGGTTACCGAGATGGAGCTCGGATACGTCGCCGAGCGGTGTCGACGTCACCCGCTCCGCGCCGACAAAGATGCCGTTGCGGCTGCCGTTGTCGGCTGCGATCCACTGCGTGTCAACGTATTTCAGAATCACGTGCGCTCGCGAGATCACCGGGTGGGGGATTCGCAGATCGGCCCGAACGTCGCGTCCGACGACGACCTCGCGTCCCGGCGGAAACGTGCGGCGGAGGCCGCCGGCGCGCACTGTGATCCACGGCGACAGCGGCTCGCCGGCGTGTGTCACCGGCTCACGATAAACCGCGCTAGTCGGCGGTGTGGACGATCAGAATGTCGATCGGCGCCCTGCGGGCGACTTCGGCGGGTACCGAGCCGAGCAGGCGACCCGCCACGGAGTCGAGGCCGACGTCCCCGACGACCAAGAGGTCCGCGTCCACCTCTTTGACCAGCTTCACGAGCGCGGGCACCGGCGCACCCTGCACCGCGCGCTCTTTGATACTGGGGGCACCCGCGGCGCGCGCCTTGTCGTGTGCTTCCTGCAGGATCCCGTACACGGGCGCGTTGCCGTGCAGGATGTAACCCTCGCCGCCCAGCGCGTCCGCGGCGCGCGGGTCGGAGACGTGGTCCTGCGACGGCGGCCGCGACCAGCCGCCCTTCTCGACCTCTTCGATGTGCGCGCTGGCGATGATCAACGTCGCGTTCTCCTGGGCGGCGGCGACTTCTGCCGCGCGCACCACGGCGCGCATCGAAGACTCCGATCCGTCGGTTCCCACCACCACGGTCCGATATCCGTCCACGCCGAGAAGCTAACCCCGCCTCGTCGGCCCGCGGGTCGGATTCGGCCAACTGTGCCGCTTACGCGCCGTTGCGCTCGCGGTGCTTGCAGCCGGGCCAGCAGCAGGGTCTGCGCATCCCCTCCTCCAACTCCTCCTGGGTTCGCCGGATGCGGCGCTCGCGGGTCTTCTCCTGCTTGGCGTCGGTGACCCAGCAGATGAACTCGTTGCGCGCCAGCGGCGTGATGTCCTTCCATGCCGCGAGGGCGGCGGAGTTGCCGATCAGCGCGCTGCGCAGGTCTGCAGGCAACGTGTGGACCACCCCGCCGGGGACTCGCTGGCTGCTCATGAGGTGAGGGTAGTCTCCGCTCGCTCGGACGCATTTCGCTCGCCTGCCATGTCCGCCGCGAGCGCGCGGAGCCTGCGTTCGTTGATCTCGAGGACGCCGAGATCGACGTCGGCGGCTCCCGGCTTGCCGTTGCGGTACTCGAAGGGATTGTCGATGTCGCGGATCATCGCGACGACATACACGAGAAGGTAGGTGGTCACTCCGACCACGAGCAGCGTCGGCGCCAACTGCCCGATACGGGTGATGACCAGAAGGACCAGGATCATCAGCCCGGTGACTTCGGCGATGAGGTACGCCGCGGACACATACGACGTGCGCCGCATCGTGTCCATCCGCAGCACGACGCGGCGAATGGTCGCCTGCTCGCTCTTCAGCCGGGTCGTGAAACCCGCCTGGATTCGGGGCGCGAAGACGATGAAGAGCGGGTTGAGCCTGCGCAACAGGCCGAGAACCTCGTCGAGGCCGTCGTTGGTCAGAAGCCACCCGCGGACGGCGGCGTTGATGTCGGCCAACAGCGAAACGCAGTCGCGTGCTTCGGGGAGACCGAGTTCGGCGTCCATGATGAGGCACTCGTCGGCGATCGAGTCGAGGCCGCCCGCTACCTCACCGGGGAGGCGCTCAGCCTCTTTGAAGTCCGCTGCGGTGCCGCTGAGGATGAAGCCGACGATGAAGACCTCGGCGGCGATGAGGCCGGTGAGCAGTGGGCTGAGTTCGAGCTGCCCCAACGCGCTCATGTCGTAGATCCACTTCCCGAGCACGACGGCCACGGCGACGGGCAGAACCTGCAGGAGCAGTCGCGGATTGCCTCGCAGAACCTTCTTCATCCTCCGAGGGTGCGTCATCGAGCAAACTTTTCGGGCGGTTTTGCGCCGACAGTTCCCGCCGAAAAGGGGTCGGCCCGCCACCGGTGCGATGGCGGGCCGACTACAGCTCCCTGTTGAACTGTAAGAGTCGCGGACCGTTTGGACTCCGGGAAGCACATTAGGGACAGAGGGCGCGTCGAGGAATCGGGTGTTTCCCTATGTTTTTCGACGGTTCTCCGCGGCACCGGCTTCGGAGCGACGACCTACATTGGACAGTCGTGACGACATTGCACGACGCAGACCTCCGCGGCTTCGCCTCCGACAACTACTCGGGGGTTCATCCGGAGGTGCTCGCGGCGGTCGCCGCGGCCAACGACGGGCACCAGGTCTCCTACGGCGAAGACGTCTATACGCACCGGCTGCACGAGGTCTTCGCGCGACACTTCGGGGAGGGCGTGCAGGGCTATCCCGTCTTCAACGGCACGGGGGCCAACGTGGTGGGCATGGCGTCGATGCTGCCCCGATGGGGCGCGGTCATCTGCGCGAAGACGGCGCACATCCACGCCGACGAGGGCGGGGCACCGGAGAAGGTCGCCGGCATCAAGCTGCTTCCCGTCGCCACGACCGACGGCAAGCTGACACCCGAGCTGATCGCGCAGGAGGCCTGGGGGTGGGACGACGAGCACAGGGCTGCGCCATCGGTCGTCTACATCACGCAGTCGAGCGAGCTCGGCACCGTCTACACGCCTGACGAAGTCGGCGCCGTCACCGACTTCGCGCACCGACACGGCATGCGCGTTTTCATGGACGGCGCCCGACTGTCGAATGCCGCCGCGACGCTCGACCTGCCGCTGCGCGCCTTCACCACCGACGCGGGCGTCGACGTCGTGAGCTACGGCGGCACGAAGAACGGTGCGCTCGGTGCGGAGGCGATCGTCGTGCTGAACTCCGATGCCTCCGACGGGTTGATCCGGTTGCGCAAGAGCTTGATGCAGCTCGCCTCGAAGATGCGGTTCGTTTCTGCGCAATTGCTCGCGCTGCTCGACGGGGATCTCTATCTGCGCACCGCCAGGCACGCCAATGCGATGGCCGCGCGGCTGCGGTCGCGGATGGAGGAAGCCGTCGCCGAGGGGGCGGTCCGCGGCGTCGAGTTCACCCAACCGACACAGGCGAACGCGGTGTTCGCGCGTCTGCCCGCCGGGGTGGCCGACGGGCTGCGCGAACGCTTTCGGTTCTACGACTGGGATGCGGCATCCGGTGAGGTGCGCTGGGTGTGCAGTTTCGACACGCAACCCGACGACGTCGACGCCTTCGTCGCGGAGACCGTGCGCCTGACGTCGACGTGACCGGTTCAGCGCGACGTCACGGCTGCGCCGAGTAGCGGCGCAGGAACGCCA
>DATEIG010000746.1:0-4358 GCA_035279185.1 Mycobacterium sp. | reverse complement strand
TGAAGTTCGACGAGATCTGCATCGACGCGCACGACGCGACGGCGCTCGGCGCGTGGTGGGCCGAGGTGCTCGGCTGGCCGCATGACATCGACGACGACGGCGACGTGCGACTGCATCCGCCGCCCGGTCAGGGGCCGCCCTGGATCTTCATCGCGGTGTCCGACGACAAGGTCGTCAAGAACCGCATCCACCTCGACTTCAAGGGCGAAGACCAGCAGGCCGAGGTCGACCGCGTGCTCGCGATGGGCGCAACGCACGTTGACATCGGTCAGACCGGCGACGAGAGCTGGGCGGTGCTGGCCGACCCCGAGGGCAACGAGTTCTGCATCCTGGCGCCCGACGACTGATTACAGTGATCCGGTGCCGCCGCTCACCGACGCCCAGCTCAACGAGCTGTTCGAGGAAATCTCCGTGCTGGCGGGGCGGCCCCGGGAGCTCTTCGAGTTGTCGGGCGGCCTGACGAACCGCAACGTGAAGGTCACCACACCGGACGCGGTCTACGTGGCCCGCTGCTGCGACATGGGCAGCAACTTCCTCGGCATCGACCGCGACCGCGAGTTCCACAACACGAAAGCCGCCGCGGAGGCCGGCGTCGGCGCGCAGGTGATCGACTACCGACCGGATCTGGGCATCCTGCTGCTGAGCTACCTCGACGGGCGGACGTTGGAGGACGACGACTTCCAGCGACCAGAGGTGCTGGTCAAGGCCGCTACTGCGGTGCGGACGCTGCACGAGGGGCCGCGATTCGAGGGTCGGTTCGACATGTTCGAGAAGCAGCCCACCTATCTGAAGACCGTGCTGGACAACGGCTTCCGACTGCCTGACGACTACCTCGACCACGCCGAAACATTCGAGGAGATCGCACGCGTCTTGAGGTCGACCGACCAGACAACGGTGCCGTGCAACAATGACCTGCTGGCGGGCAACTTCATCGAAGACGGCGACAAGATGTGGCTGATCGACTACGAGTACTCCGGCAACAACGATCCCTGCTTCGAGCTCGGGAACACCTGGGCCGAGGTCGGCATGACCGCCGACCAACTCGACGCCTACGTCACGGCGTACTACGGGCGGCGGCTGCGGCACAAGATCGCCCGCGCCCATTTGCAGGGCATCGTCGGCAAATACGGGTGGACACTGTGGGGCTGCATTCAGAACGGCTCCAGCGCAATTGAATTCGACTTCTGGGAATGGGCGATGGAACGATACGAGGGCGCGGTGGCCGCATTCAGGGGACCGGAGCTGGCGAGGCTGCTCGACGATGTGCAGGCGGACGACTGATGGCCACCGAACTGCCGGACCGCGCGCAGGTCGTGATCATCGGCGGCGGGGTTATCGGCACCAGCGTCGCCTACCACCTGACCAAACTCGGCCTGACCGACGTCGCGCTGTTGGAGCAGGGCCAGCTGTCCAGCGGCACCACGTGGCACGCGGCCGGTTTGGTCGGCCAGCTGCGGGCGTCGGAAAGCGCGACGCGGCTGGTGCAGTACTCCACCCAGCTGTACGCCGAGCTGGAGGACGAGACCGGGCTGTCGGCCGGGTACAAACAGTGCGGGGGAGTGACGGTCGCGCGCACCGAAGACCGGATGGTCCAGTTGCGGCGCACGGCCGCCAACGCCGCGGCGTTCAACATGGAGTGCGAACTGCTCAGCCCCGAAGAGGCGCTGGCGCACTACCCCGTGATGCGCGTCGATGACCTCGTCGGCGCCATCTGGCTGCCTGCCGACGGTAAGGCCAATCCGACGGACCTGACGTTCGCGCTCGCCAAGGGCGCGCGAATGCGCGGGACCCGCGTCGTCGAAAAGACAAGGGTCACTGACATTCTGGTACGTGATGGCCGCGTGACCGGTGTCCGCACCGACAAGGGCGATGTCGAGGCCGAGATCGTCGTCAACTGCGCCGGGCAGTGGGCGAAACAGGTCGGCGCGATGGCGGGGGTCAACGTTCCGCTGCACTCCGCCGAACACTTCTACGTCGTCACCGAGCACATCGACGGTGTGCACCCCGACCTGCCCATCCTGCGCGACCCCGACGGCTACACCTACTTCAAGGAGGAGGTCGGCGGTCTCGTCATCGGCGGGTTCGAACCAGAAGCCAAGCCGTGGGTGTCGCCGGACGCCATCCCGTATCCATTCGAATTCCAACTGCTGGAAGAGGATTGGGACCACTTCGAGATCCTGATGAACAATGCGCTGCTGCGCATTCCGGCCCTCGAGGTGACCGGCATCAAGAAGTTCTACAACGGGCCCGAGAGTTTCACACCCGACAACCAGTTCATCCTCGGCGAGGCGCCCGAACTGGACAACTTCTTCGTCGGCGCCGGCTTCAACTCCGTCGGCATCGCCACCGCGGGCGGGGCGGGGAGGGCGCTCGCGGAGTGGATCGTCAACGGGGCACCCACCAGCGACCTCACCGGTGTCGACATCCGCCGCTTCGCGCCGTTCAACGGCAACAACCGCTGGCTGCACGACCGCGTCGCCGAGGTGCTGGGGCTTCACTACGAAATCCCCTGGCCGAACAGGGAAATGAAGACCGCGCGCCCGTTCCGGCGGTCGCCCGTCCACCATCTGCTCGAGGCCGCCAACGCCAACTTCGGGAGCCGGAACGGGTGGGAACGTGCCAACTTCTTCGCGCCCGCCGGTAGCGATCCCGCGATCGAATACACCTGGGGGAAGCCGAACTGGCTGCCGTGGTCGGCGGCCGAACAGACGACCACCCGCACCGCGGTCACCGTGTTCGACCAGACCTCGTTCTCCAAGTATCTGATGGTCGGTCCCGACTCCGAAGCGGCGCTGCAGTGGCTGTGCACAGCGGACGTCGGCGTGGAGGCCGGCAGGGCCGTCTACACCGGAATGCTCAACGAGCGCGGCACCTACGAGTCCGATGTCACGGTCACCCGAACCGGCGTCGACGAGTATTTCATCGTCAGCAGCGCTGCCACCACCGAACGCGACAAGGACCACATCCGCAGGAACCTGCCGCGGGGGTTGAGCGCATCGCTGGTCGACGTGACGTCGGCTTACGCGGTTTTCGGTGTCATGGGCCCGAACTCGCGCGACCTGTTGGCGACGTTGACGTCGGCCGACCTGTCCGACGAGGCGTTCCCGTTCGGCACCAGCAGGCAGATCGCGCTGGGCTATGCGACCGTGCGGGCGACACGCATCACCTACGTCGGCGAATTGGGCTGGGAACTCTACGTGCCCGCCGAGTTCGCGGTCGGCGTGTACGAGGACCTGATGGAGTCGGGCAAGCGGTTCGGCGTGGGGCGCGGCGGCTACTACACGATCGAGTCGATGCGGCTCGAGAAGGGCTACCGTGCGTTCGGCCGCGAACTGACGCCCAGCGAGAACCCCATCCAGGCGGGACTTCTGTTCGCGTGCAAGCTGAAAACCGACATCGACTTCCTCGGCCGCGCCGCCGTCGAGAAGGCGAAGGCCGAGGGTGCGCGCCGCAAACTCGTCAGCTTCAGCGTCGACGCGCCGGAGGCCATGCTGTGGGGCGGTGAACTGGTCTTGCGTGACGGCATCGTCGCCGGCCAGGTCACCTCGGCGGCGTGGGGCGAAACCGTCGGTGCCTGCGTGGGTTTGGCCTACGTGCGGGCGGCGGACGACTCCGTCATCGACGCCGGTTGGGTGAAGGCCGGCGACTACCAGGTCAACGTCGGCGGTCAGCTGTACCCCGTATCGGTGTCGCTGCGACCGATCTATGATCCAGAGAGCACCAAGATCAGACCCTGACCATGGCACTGAGCGTCTTCGATCTCTTCAAGATCGGCATCGGACCGTCGAGTTCACACACCGTCGGCCCGATGATCGCCGCCGACAGGTTCGCTCGCGGGCTCGCCGAGGAGGGGACGCTCGCGTCGACGCGGCGCGTCACCGTCGAACTGTTCGGGTCACTCGGCGCGACCGGCAAGGGCCACGGCAGCATCCCCGCCGTCGCGCTCGGCCTGATGGGCGAACGGCCCGATGTCGTCGACCCAGCCCTCACGCCCGACCGCATCGCGGCGATGACCGAGTCCGGACAGTTGCGGCTGCTCGGTGAGCAGCCGATCGCGTTCGACCTCGCCGATGACATCGTGCTGCATCGAAACAAGCAGGCCCGATTCCACTCCAACGCCATGATGTTTCGCGCCGTCGACGACAGCGGGGCGGTGCTGGCGGAGCGGACGTTCTACTCCATCGGCGGGGGCTTCGTCCTGGACGGCTCCCAGGTCTCCGATGACGACGACCCAGTGGTCGTCGCCGATGAGACCCCGGTGAAGTATCCGTTCCGCACCGGCGACGAACTTCTGGCGCACGCCGCCGCGACGGGGCTGAGAATCAGCGACATCGTGATGGCCAACGAAATGACCTGGC
>DATEIG010000745.1:0-7200 GCA_035279185.1 Mycobacterium sp. | reverse complement strand
GCGCGCTTGCGGGGCCGCCACTGTTCGTTGGGCAACACGAAAAGGCTGTCGCCGGCCATGTCGCGTACCTCGTTGTGGATGATGCACCGCTCGGAGAAGGCATCGGTGCGGCCCAACACGTCGCGCATCGCGCCGGGCGAGAACACCGCCACGATCGGCGGGAACAGCTTCTTCGGCCCGAACTGGATACGGGTGATCGGTCCGCCGGCATCGCGGATCGTCTCCTGCCCTGTGTCGAGCCGCCGCACCAGCTTCACCAGATCCTTCAGCGGCAGAGGGTTTTTCGGGGCCAGCGGCAGCGTGCTGACGTCGCTCATGAGTGCCAGAGCAGGACCTCCCCCTCGCCCTGGGTCATCGCCGTGCCCGGCATGACCCTCAGCCGGTACGGGCTCAGCCGCAGCACGGCGAACTCCTTGGACGTCGGGCCGTCCTTCCACATCGGGATGATGCGCGGGTCATAGCCGACCGGCTCCGGGCCGTTGGCGAACTTGTCCCACACCGCTGTCCGAGTGTCGTCGTCGGTGTACCACTCGACGAGGCATTCGGCCGAGCAGGTGTCGTGGCTCGGTGCCCAGTAGCTCACCGACATGTGCGGATGCGCGGCGAGGTGTGCGCGCTTGACCGGGCTGGGCACGGTGGCGATCCAGCCGAACAGGTCGGTGCCGTCCCACTCCCAGTACGGGTGCAGGATGCGCGAGCGCGGCTTGCTGTCGGAGTCGACGGTGGCCACCGATGCCCAGACGATCGAATGTGCCATGTCGACGAAGGCGGGCGCGATGGTCTGCAGGGTGGTCATCGACGACTAGCTTAAGCACCATCACGCTCCGCGAGCACGCCGTCCAGCGGTTGGGAAAGTCAGGCGGGCACTGCCCGCAGCGCGGTGGGCAGGCTCGGCAGGAAGTGGACCATCGCGAAGGCCCTGATGTCGTCGACGGTCTCCAGCGGCTGCGCGCCGGGAAGCAGCAGCGCCATCGCCGCGTAGCGCAGGATGGTGTCGGCCAGCTCGTCGACGGCCTGCTCACCGATGCGGTCGGCGAACCCGGCCGGGAAGATCTCCCGCAACGCGTCGGCCATCCGCTCGATCGCCGCGCCCCAGTGTGTGCGCGCCATCTCGAGGACCAGCGCGGGCTCGTCGGTCATCATCCGGTTCAGCACCCGGTGCCTGCGGAACCGCAGGATCGACAATGTGAACGCCTCGACATAGTAATTCGACTGCGGCCTCGCGTCTTTCAGCTCCGCGGCGATGTCGGCGAAGAGCGCGACGTTCTCGCGTTCGATGACGGCAGCGACGAGTTCGTCCTTGTTGGAGAACCGTCGGTAGATGGTGGTGCGGCTGACCCCCGCACGACGGGCGACGTCCTCGAGCGCGACTTTGCGCAGTCCATGCCGCTCGAACTCGACGACGGCAGCGTCGAGGATCGCCTCTGTGCTCGGGTCAGCCGCGCGCATATCCGGCTTGGGCGAACGTGTTGTAGCGCACCCGCATCGGCAGATGGTCCCACAGCCAGTTGACGGGTCGCGACCGCCACATGGCCGCGAAGCGTTGGTAGCGCTTCTCCTGGCGTTCGCTCCACGGCAGCCCGAGCAGATCGCGGGTGCGCGGCGGCATGCCGCCGGTAGTCAGGAAGGCAGCGACCGGATTGAACACCGCGGAGATCGCCCGCCACACCGTCGCGGGCACGCCCTTCGGGCACGGGTAGCCCTTGGTCACGTAGCCGACGCCGTACTTCGCGGTCGGGTGCGCGACGACGATCTCGTCGATCATCCGGTTCCAGTACCGCTCGAACTCGGCGTAGTCGGCCGGCATCACGCGGTCGCTGACACCGTAGCGGCGGTACCAGGTTTTCGACTCGAGGTAGATCTGCTCCTTCTCCTCGCGCGTGAGCCGCTTGACGAAGGTGTCGGCGAAGTAGAGCACCTGCTCGACGAATGTGGCGTGGGCCCAGAAGTACGTCTCGGGATCGAGCGCGTGGTAGCGCGCACCGTCGGGCATCGTGCCCTTGATGTCGGTGTGGAAGTCGCGAACCTGTTGACCGGGATTGTCGCTGTCGCTGCCGTACACCGTCATGAAGATCGGCGGCAGCGAGCGCTTCACCCTGGCCGCGGTGTCGGCGAAGAACACCGAGTGGTCGAGCACGCCCTGGCCCAGCTCGGCCAGCATGTTCTGCAGGACGGCCGGACGCGGGCCGATCAGGTACATCCGGTTGTCGCCGAAATAGCGCCAGACCAGCGACTGCGGGCCCAGTGGCAGGGCGTCGAGCTGTTGCGGGTTCTGCGCCAACTCCGTCATGTGAAACAGTGTTACAAATTTCGAACTTTGTACCAAGCGGGTGTGAGCGGTCTCACGGCACGGCCTCGAGTGAGAAGCCAGGGCTGCGAAAACCCCGAGATCACGACCGGGAATGCTATTTCGCGGCGGAGAGGCGCCGCAGGCGGGTGAGCCCGATGACGGCGAGCACGCCCGCAACGATCGCCAGCAGCAGCATCACCGTCAGCATCGGCGGGCTCAGCGCCACCGATGTCGTCTGCGGCTGGCCCGGCAGTATCGGAGCGACGGTGACGACCGACCGCGCGCCGAACCAGCTCGCCACCGCACCGGCCGCCGCCAGCACGGCCACCAGCAATTCGATCACCGCCCGGCGCTTCTGCCGCGCGACGCGGGCCGGCCTCACGGCTTCGGCTCCGGCGGGATCCGCTCGTCGATCAGATGCACCAGCTGTGCCCGCAACTGCTGATGCTTGCGCGCCCATGCCTGCGCGGTGCGGTCGTTGGTCAGCCGTACGCCGATGCCGGTGCGGCCCTTCGGCACACCGGTGAGCTCGCCGAGCGCCCGCGCCGACATCCACTTGTGTTCCTCGTTGCCCTCGGGCGCGGGGTAGATCCGTACGATCTCGTCGATGTCGGTGAACTCGGCACCCTGCCGCAGCCTGGTCGGCGTCAGCTCGACAGACGTGTGGATACGGGCCGCCTTGACCTGGATCGCGACGAAGCCCGACACCAGCACGAAGAACACCGTCGGCACCAGCCACTGGAAACCCAGACCGGCCGACATCTGGATCAGCAGCATCGCGATCGCGGCCGCGGGCCCCGTCGCCACCCACCACCAGCTGGCGCCCTCCTCGTAGAACAGGACGTTGGCGGGCTTGTGCGCTTCCGTCACGGCGTCTCCTGATAAAAGGCTGTCGCGGTCGGCCTCGTGATGAAGGCTATGCCTGCGATCAGCGGGATCACGGAAGCCAGCGTGAGGAAGTGAACCACGCCGAACACCGAAGCCAGGGCGACGAGCACGATGATCGCCAGCGCCAGGCCGAGCGCCGCGCGCCTGAACCGTCCGTCACCTGTCCGGGTGCGGCCGGTCAGGTACGCCATCCCCGCGCCTGCGAGCGCAGTCAGGGCGCCGGCGCCGCGGAAGAGGGCGGGCAGCGGGACCGTCGCGGCGATCAGGCCGCCGACGATCAACAGCAGCGCGGCGGCCTCCCAACACCAGAACGCGGCGGTTACCGAGCGTGGCCGCGCGGGCACGGGTGCTGACATGGTCGGCAAGCCTAACGAACGAAAAACGAGTGGGCGTCCTTGCGGTGCAGCAGAAACACTCCCCCGACGATCAGCACCGAACCGACGATGGCGCTCACCGCGTACACCACCGCGGGTCCGGTCGGCCGGTCGAGACTGAACAGGCTGGTTCCCGCGTACACCACCGACGCCACTCCGCCGCCGGTGAGCAGGGTGCGGGCCCACCGGTAGCCCTGCCGCATCAGGAACAGGAACGTCACGACGACCGCCGCGATGACGAACACGAACAGACAGGAGAAGACGATGACGACGACCGGCGGTCGCGGCTGCGGCGCGGTCACCACGTCGACCAGGTATCCGACCACCATCAGCGGCACCGCCACCAGCCACAGCCAGAAGCCGGTGTCGACGTCGGCCGGACGGCCGGCTTCGTCGGCGCGGCTGCCGCCGGCGTCGTCGCTCATGCGGTTGCCTCGCAGGCCCGGCTCCCGCCTCCTGGGCCGATGATTCGCCCGCAAGCTTCGCTCATGCCAGCCAATCGGCCGCTTCGGCCGCCCAGTACGTCAGCACGATGTCGGCGCCCGCGCGACGGATGCTGATCAACGACTCCAACGCGGCCGCCCTGCCGTCGATCCAGCCGTTCGCCGCCGCGGCGCTGATCATCGAGTACTCACCCGAGATCTGGTAGGCGGCCACCGGCACCGGCGAGATCTCGGCCGCCGCGGCCACCACGTCGAGATAGGCCATCGCCGGCTTGACCATGACGATGTCGGCGCCCTCGGCGATGTCGAGTTCGATCTCGCGCACCGCTTCCCGGGCATTCGCCGGATCCTGTTGATACGTCCGACGATCCCCGCTCAAGCTCGACGACACCGCCTCACGGAACGGGCCGTAGAACGCCGACGCGAACTTCGCCGCGTACGCGAGGATGACCACATCGGTATGGCCCGCGGCGTCCAGCCCGTCGCGGATCGCGGCGACCTGGCCGTCCATCATGCCGCTGGGGCCGACGACATGCGCGCCGGAATCAGCCTGCGCGACAGCCAGTTCCACGTATCGGGTGTTGGTCAGGTCGTTGTCGACGCGGCCGGCGGCGTCCACCACACCGCAGTGCCCGTGGTCGGTGAACTCGTCCAGACAGGTGTCGGCCATCAGCACGGTCGCATCGCCGAGATCCTTCGCGAGATCGCGCAGCGCCACGTTGAGGATGCCGTCGGAGGCCACACCAACCGATCCGGTGGCGTCCTTGTCCTCCGCGCGGGGCACGCCGAACAGCATCAGCCCGCCGACCCCCGCGTTCACCGCCTCGGCGGCGGCCTTGCGCAGCGAGTCGCGGGTGTGCTGAACCACGCCGGGCATGGAGGCGATCGGCTTCGGCTCGTCGATGCCGTCGGCGACGAACATCGGCAGCACCAAATGCCTTGGCTCCAAAGACGTCTGCGCCACCAACAGTCGAAGCGCCGGTGTCGACCGGAGCCTACGGGGACGGTGCCGGGGAAACGCCATCGTGGCTCCTAGCGGCGGCGGCTCTTCTTACGCGGTGGTGGCAGCGCGCCCTCGGCCCGCAGCCTCGCGGCGTGCTCGGCCAGCGCCTCGACCAACGGACCGACCGCCGCGACCTCCGGCTGCACGTCGACGCGAAGGCCGAATTCGGCTGCCGTTTCGGCGGTCTTGGGCCCGATGCACGCGACGATCGTGCGGGCGTGCGGCTTGCCCGCGATGCCGACCAGGTTGCGCACCGTCGAGCTCGACGTGAAGCACACCGCGTCGAACCCGCCGGTCTTGATCATCTCGCGGGTCTGCGCCGGCGGCGGAGCCGCACGCACCGTGCGGTAGGCCGTGACGTCCTCGATCTCCCAGCCGCGGTCGCGCAGACCTTCGGCCAGCGTCTCGGTGGCGATATCGGCACGCGGCAGCAGCACCCGGTTCACCGGGTCGAAAACGTCGTCGTAGGGCGGGAATTCGTCGAGCAGACCCAGCGACGACTGTTCACCCGACGGCACCAGCTCCGGCTCGATGCCGAACGCACGCACGCGCTCGGCGGTGGCCTGCCCCACGCAGGCGATCTTCACGCCCGAGAAGGCCCGCGCGTCGAGCCCGAACTCGTTGAACTTGTCCCACACCGCACGCACCGCGTTGGTGGAGGTGAACACCACCCACTGGTAGCGGCCGTCGACGAGGCCCTTGACCGCACGCTCCATCTGGGCGGGGCTGCGCGGCGGCTCGACGGCGATCGTCGGCACCTCGATCGGCAGCGCGCCGTGGCTGACCAGCTTCTCGCTCATCTCGCCCGCCTGGTCCTTGGTGCGCGGCACCAACACGGTCCAGCCGTACAGCGCGCGACTCTCCCACCAGTTCAGCTTGGCGCGGTTGGCCACCGTCTTGCCGATCGTGACGACCAGCGGCCCGGTCAGCGGCCCCGCGGGCTCGTTTGCGCCGATCGGGGTCTTGTCGTTGAGACCGCCGAGCGTGGTCTCCACCGAGCGCTGCTGGCACGTGGTGCCCTGCGCGGTGACGACACACGGTGTGGTGTCGGCCAATCCGTACTCGATCAGCGTGCCGGCCGCATCGGCCAGATGCGATGCGGTCGCCTGCAGGATCAGCGGGCCCGGCGCGGCGGCCAGCGCCGCCCAATCCACGTCCCCGCGGACGTCGGCCTCGGTGTGCGACGAACCCAGCGGGAGCCCCGCATACGTCGGCACTGCCGTGGTCGCGGGCAGACCCGGCACGATCTCGAACGGGAGATGCGAGCGGGTCAGCGCATTCACCTCGGTGATCACCGAGTCCACCGACAGCGGGTCGCCCGCGACGAGCCGAACCACGTCGACTCCGGTGCGGGACTCCGTGGCCAGTGTCTTGGCCACCTCGCTCGGGTCGCCGAGCGCAGGCCGGATGTCGGGGCCTGCCGGGATCGCGGTCACGGTCTGCTCGCCGTCGTCGGCGTCCGTGGCGGCCTCGACGGGCTCGGGGCCCGACGGCGGCGGCAGTTCCGACCCGCACAGGGCCAGCACCGCTTCGGGCACGTCGGGGTCGGTGAAGATCAGCGCGGCATTCGCGAGCACGCTGCGCGCCCGCGTGGTCAGCAGGCCGGGGTCGCCGGGCCCAGAGCCGACGAATGTGATGCGGCCGGGCCTCTGCTTACGCCCTCGGGTCGTCATGTTCCTTCTCCCATGCCTCTCCCGGATTCCGCCAAGAGATCGCGTGCCCCCAGTTCGAACAACTCCTCGGCGACCGAGAGACCAAGCTCTCGTGCCCGCCCCGGAGACCCGATCCCGGACGCACGGATCACGTCGGATCCGTCCAGCGTCGCCACGCAGCCGCGCAACGACAGCTCTTCGAAGACGCGACCGTCCTCATCGATGGACTCGACCACTTCCGCGATCGCCCCCACCGGTGCGGAACAACCCGCCTCCAGTTCGGCGAGCAGGACCCGTTCAGCGGTGACTGCGGCGCGCGTGTCGGCGTCGTCCAACTCCGCCAGCAGCGCGGCGAGCTCGGTGTCGCTGGCGCGGCACTCCACCGCGAGCGCACCTTGGGCCGGCGCTGGCAACATCTGCACCGGCTCGAGAGTCTCGGTGACATCGTCCAAACGCCCGATGCGGGCCAGTCCCGCTCGGGCGACGACGACGCCGTCGAGATCACCGCTACTTACCCTGTTCAACCTGGTGTCAAGGTTGCCTCGTAGGG
>DATEIG010000744.1:0-2070 GCA_035279185.1 Mycobacterium sp. | reverse complement strand
CGACCATCGCTGCGGAGTACAGGGGTTTTGCGAGATGCAACTGACTTTCGATTCCGACGTCGAGGAGTTTCGCGCGGAATTCGCCGCGTTTCTCGACGAACACCTCCCGTCGGAGGCCGACACCCAAGAGCGGCCTCGTTCGGTGTCGCACATGCCGCAGTGGGCGCGCGACTGGCAACGCCTACTGTTCGACAACGGTTGGCTGCTGCCGGCCCAGCCCCCCGAGTTCGGCGGGCGCAACGCGACCGTTCTCCAACAGTTCGTCCATCTCGACGAGCTCTGCAGACGTCGCATCTACCACAGCTTCAACCCTCAGGGCGTCAACATCGTTGCCGCATCGCTGATCTCGTTCGGATCCGAGGAGCAGAAACACCAGTGGGCCGTGCCCGTCCTCAAGGGTGAGAAAACGGCGTCGCTGGGCATGAGCGAACCGAGTGCGGGATCCGACCTCGCGTCGCTCCGCACGCGTGCCGTCCTCGACGGCGACCACTTCGTCGTCAACGGCCAGAAGGTGTGGACGTCGGGCGCGCACGACGCCGACTTCCTGCTGACGTTCGTGCGTACCGACCCGGATGCGCCGAAGCACAAGGGCATCAGCGTGCTGCTCATCCCCACCGACACGCCGGGTGTGGTGTGCCGTCCCTTCGCCGACCTGTGCGGTGAGGACAACCTCGACTTCAACGAGGTGTTCTTCACCGACGCGCGCGTGCCCGCCGAGAACCTCGTCGGCCCGCTCAACGGCGGCTGGGGCGTGGCCAACGGTTCACTCGGACACGAGCGCACCATGATGTGGCTCGGCTTCGCCGACCGGATCAACAACATGATCACCGACTTCCGGCCACGCGGCGAGCTGCAACGCGACCAGTACGCCTCGTCGGTGATGGACTACATCGCGTTGCGCGCCATGGGATCCGCGGCGCTGAGCAGGGCGGCACGGGGTGAAGCCGACACCGCGTCTGTGTCCGTGCTCAAGCTGTTCGGCTCGGAAGCCGAACTGCGGACGGCTGATACAGCATTGACCGCCGCGGGAGCCGACGGCCTCATCCATCCGTCGACCTCGGGGCCCTACTCGCACATGAATCTCGACCACTACTTCTCGAGTTGGTTCGAACGGTTCGCGCGCAGCTTCTCGGGCACCATCGCCGGTGGCACGTCCGAGATTCAGCGCAACATCATCGCCCAGCAGGTGCTCGGTCTCCCGCGGCGCTGATCCGGTGCCCGAGACGCTGATCCTCGAAAGGCCGCACCCCGGCGTGCTTCTCGTCACGCTCAACCGGCCGAAGCGACTCAACGCGATCAACGGCACGCTGCGCCGTGAGCTCATCGAGACGTTCGCCTCGGTCGACGACGACGTGAACGCCGTCGTGCTGACAGGCGCAGGGCGCGGTTTCTGCTCCGGCATCGACTTGCGTGACTTCGGGCCGGGGGTGCCCGACGCCGACGCTCCCGCCATCCAACGCCTGCGCTTCCAGGAGTCGATGGCGGGGCTCCCGCAGACGATCAGGGATCTGCCGCAGCCGGTCATCACCGCGGTGAACGGACCGTGCGTCGGCGGTGGGTTCGCCCTGTGTCTGGCTTCCGACATCCGGATCTGCTCGACGGCAGCGTCTTTCGGCAATGCTGCGATCCTGCTCGGCCTTTCCGGCGCCGAGATGGGCATGAGCTATCACCTGCCGCGGATCGTCGGAACCAGTGTGGCCGCCGACTGGATGCTCACGGGCCGCACCGTGACCGCCCAGGAAGCCGATCGCAGAGGTTTGGTCAGCGAGCTCGTCGAGCCCGACGACCTCATCGGCCGCGCGACCGAGTTGGCGTCCGCGATCGCGGGCCTGTCGCCGCTCGGCGTGCAGCTGACGAAACGCGCATTGCAGGCCAACACCGATGCGCCCATCGACGCTGCGCTCGAGTTGGAGAACCGCAACCAGGTGCTCAGCCATGCCACCGACGACGCGGCCGCACGGCGGCAGAAGTGGTCGCGATGACGGGACCGCTCGCCGGGGTGCGGATCGTGACGATGGGCGGTCTCGGGCCAGGCCCGTTCTGCGGCATGCTGCTCGGCGACCTCGGCGC
>DATEIG010000743.1:0-3736 GCA_035279185.1 Mycobacterium sp. | reverse complement strand
GGCGGGCCTGCCAATGTCGCGGGGTCGCAGATCCTCGCGGCGGGGTGGATCAACGACCTGTTCAACGGAAACGAGGCCTCCGGTTTCTACGGCGAGCCCGGTGACACGATCACGATCCCGACGCCGGCCGGCCCGGCCTTCGGTCTCGTCCGACCGAAGCAGGGCCCGCTGACGACGGCTCTGCAGGACGTGACGGGCGTGTTCTTCGGGCTGCTCGCGCACATCAACTTCGCCACCGACGTCGAGCCCGAAACGGCCGATTCCTGCCCGGCGCCCGTCGCCGGTTCATCCGCATCGTGTTCGACGGCTATCGCCGCATGATGAACCGGTAAAACTCCACAAACACACTGCGTTATCTCTTGACGGAAAGGCTTCGACGGGCCAGTCTGTTGGGCAGCAATGTGTGAACGGGTGAGGAAGATCGAGTCGCCAGCCAGCGTCCCGAGGGTTCATTCGTGCTGCGGTTGAGGAATATGCCGTCCTGCGCTATTGTTGGACGTTGCGCTGGCTGCCTCCTGCCCATCTACCGCCTCTGACACCGTAGTCCTAGGCTGAGCCCCGTTCAGGCTCAGTATCTAGTTGCGTGCCCGTCGTCCGGGGCCGCTCTGGTCCGGGGGATCGCCAGCCGAACCGACGCAGAGTTCGCGGCGTAAGGGTTGGTTGCAGACCTTCCCGGCAGTCGCTTTAG
The DNA here is from genome assembly GCA_035279185.1 of Mycobacterium sp. Lineage (GTDB taxonomy): Bacteria > Actinomycetota > Actinomycetes > Mycobacteriales > Mycobacteriaceae > Mycobacterium. Next base: position 3,048 of record DATEIG010000743.1, on the reverse strand, counting down.
GTGCTGGAAGGATGCATCTTGGCAGTCTCTAGCCAGACTAAGTCCGCTACTACTACTTCTAGCTCCGTACCCGGAGCGCCCAATCGAATTTCCTTCGCCAAGCTCCGCGAGCCTCTCGAGGTTCCGGGGCTTCTCGAGGTTCAGACGCAGTCGTTCGAATGGCTGGTCGGATCCGACCGCTGGCGCGAGATCGCGATCGCGCGCGGCGAGGTCGACCCGAAGGGTGGCCTCGAGGAGGTCCTCACCGAGCTGTCGCCGATCGAGGACTTCGCGGGCAACCTGTCGCTCACGTTCAGCGATCCGCGCTTCGACGAGGTCAAGGCCTCGGTCGAGGAGTGCAAAGACAAGGACATGACGTACGCGGCCCCGCTGTTCGTCACGGCCGAGTTCATGAACAGCGAGTCCGGCGAGATCAAGAGCCAGACCGTCTTCATGGGCGACTTCCCGATGATGACGGAGAAGGGCACGTTCATCATCAACGGCACCGAGCGTGTCGTCGTGTCCCAGCTGGTCCGCTCGCCGGGCGTCTACTTCGACGAGACCCGCGACAAGACCACCGACAAGACGCTGCACAGCGTCAAGGTGATCCCCGGCCGCGGCGCGTGGCTGGAGTTCGACGTCGACAAGCGCGACACCGTCGGCGTGCGCATCGACCGCAAGCGTCGTCAGCCCGTCACCGTCCTGCTGAAGGCGCTGGGCTGGACGAACGAGGAGATCACCGAGCGTTTCGGCTTCTCCGAGATCATGATGTCGACGCTCGAGAAGGACAACACCGCAGGCACCGACGAGGCGCTGCTGGACATCTACCGCAAGCTGCGTCCGGGCGAGCCGCCGACCAAGGAGTCCGCGGTCACCCTGCTGGAGAACCTGTTCTTCAAGGAGAAGCGCTACGACCTGGCCCGCGTGGGCCGCTACAAGGTCAACAAGAAGCTGGGCCTGAACGCCGACCAGCCGATCACGTCGTCGACCCTGACCAAGGAAGACGTCGTCGCCACCATCGAGTACCTGGTCCGGCTGCACGAGGGCCAGACCACGATGACCGCCCCCGGCGGCGTCGAGGTGCCCGTCGAGGTCGACGACATCGACCACTTCGGCAACCGTCGTCTGCGCACCGTCGGTGAGCTGATTCAGAACCAGATCCGGGTCGGCCTCTCCCGCATGGAGCGCGTCGTGCGCGAGCGCATGACGACCCAGGACGTCGAGGCGATCACGCCGCAGACCCTGATCAACATCCGTCCGGTCGTGGCGGCGATCAAGGAGTTCTTCGGCACCAGCCAGCTGTCGCAGTTCATGGACCAGAACAACCCGCTGTCGGGTCTGACCCACAAGCGCCGCCTGTCGGCGCTGGGCCCGGGCGGTCTGTCCCGTGAGCGCGCCGGCCTCGAGGTCCGCGACGTGCACTCCAGCCACTACGGCCGCATGTGCCCGATCGAGACCCCTGAGGGTCCGAACATCGGCCTGATCGGCTCGCTGTCGGTGTATGCGCGGGTGAACCCGTTCGGCTTCATCGAGACGCCGTACCGCAAGGTCGTCGACGGTGTGGTCACCGACGACATCGAGTACCTGACCGCCGACGAGGAGGACCGCCACGTCGTGGCGCAGGCCAACTCGCCGATCGACGGCAACGGCCGCTTCACCGAGGAGCGCGTCCTGGTTCGTCGTAAGGGCGGCGAGGTCGAGTTCGTCTCGGCGACCGAGGTCGACTACATGGACGTCTCCCCGCGCCAGATGGTGTCGGTCGCCACGGCCATGATCCCGTTCCTCGAGCACGACGACGCCAACCGCGCCCTGATGGGTGCCAACATGCAGCGCCAGGCGGTTCCGCTGGTGCGCAGCGAGGCCCCGCTGGTCGGTACCGGTATGGAGTTGCGCGCCGCCATCGACGCGGGCGACGTGGTCGTCAGTGACAAGGCCGGTGTGGTCGAGGAGATCTCGGCCGACTACATCACCGTGATGGCTGACGACGGCACCCGGCACACCTACCGGATGCGCAAGTTCGCCCGCTCCAACCACGGCACCTGCGCCAACCAGCGCCCGATCGTCGACCAGGGCGACCGGGTCGAGGCGGGTCAGGTCATCGCCGACGGACCCTGCACCGAGCAGGGCGAGATGGCGCTGGGCAAGAACCTGCTCGTGGCGATCATGCCGTGGGAGGGCCACAACTACGAGGACGCGATCATCCTCTCCAACCGTCTGGTGGAGGAGGACGTGCTCACGTCGATTCACATCGAGGAGCACGAGATCGATGCCCGCGACACCAAGCTGGGCGCCGAGGAGATCACCCGGGACATCCCGAACGTCTCCGATGAGGTGCTGGCCGACCTCGACGAGCGCGGCATCGTCCGCATCGGCGCCGAGGTTCGTGACGGCGACATCCTGGTCGGCAAGGTCACCCCGAAGGGCGAGACCGAGCTGACCCCGGAGGAGCGGCTGCTCCGCGCGATCTTCGGTGAGAAGGCGCGCGAGGTCCGCGACACGTCGCTGAAGGTGCCGCACGGTGAGTCCGGCAAGGTCATCGGCATCCGCGTGTTCTCGCGCGAGGACGACGACGAGCTGCCCGCAGGCGTCAACGAACTGGTCCGCGTCTACGTGGCCCAGAAGCGCAAGATCTCCGACGGCGACAAGCTCGCCGGACGCCACGGCAACAAGGGCGTCATCGGCAAGATCCTGCCGGTCGAGGACATGCCGTTCCTTCCGGACGGCACGCCGGTCGACATCATCCTGAACACGCACGGTGTGCCGCGACGGATGAACATCGGCCAGATCCTCGAGACGCACCTCGGCTGGGCCGCCAAGGCGGGCTGGAAGATCGAGGGCTCGCCGGACTGGGCCGCGAACCTGCCGGAGGAGATGTTGGACGTCGCACCCGACTCCATCGTGTCCACGCCGGTGTTCGACGGCGCCCGCGAGGCCGAGCTGCAGGGTCTGCTCTCGGCGACGCTGCCGAACCGCGACGGTGACAAGCTCATCGACGACGACGGCAAGGCGGAGTTGTTCGACGGCCGCAGTGGTGAACCGTTCCCGTACCCGGTGACGGTCGGCTACATG
>DATEIG010000742.1:0-4163 GCA_035279185.1 Mycobacterium sp. | reverse complement strand
AAGCGGCTTTTCGAGTTGACCGACGAAGGCCGTGCCGCGGCCGAGAAGGTCGAGACGCCGCCGTGGCAGGAGATCGCCGAAGGCGCCGACCGAGGTCAGGTCACGCTGCACACCGCCGTCACCCAGCTGATGGGCGCCGTCGCGCAGTCCTCCTTCGCCGCCACCGACGAACAGCAGCAGCGCATCGTCGACATCGTCAACAACGCTCGTCGCGAGATCTACAACATCCTCGGCGAGACCGACGAGGGCGACGAAGCCGAATAGTCACGCGCTGACCGGAATAAGCCCGGCGGGAATGGTGTACGCAATAAGCATGCAAACCTTCCCGCTGGGCTCTTTCCATGTCGGCCGCGTCGGATACGGCGCGATGCAACTCCCCGGTCCCGGTGTGATGGGACCGCCGCGTGACCACGACGAGGCGCTCGCGGTGCTGCGCCGCGCCCTCGAACTGGGCATCAACCACATCGACACCGCGCAGTTCTACGGCCCGAAGGTCGCCAACGAACTCATCCGCGAGGCGCTGCACCCGTATCCGGCCGACCTCGCTCTGGTCAGCAAGGTCGGCGCCCGTCGCGACGAGGCGGGCAACTGGAACGCCGCCCAGCAGCCCGACGAGTTGCGCGAAGACATCGAGGAGAACCTCACCACCCTGGGTACCGACCGGCTCGCGGCGGTCAACCTGCGGATCCATGCCGGTGACCCGAGCTCTGTCGGCGCGGTGGACCGTGAGCTGTTCGACCGCCAGCTCACCGCGATGATCACGGCTCGCGACGAAGGACTGATCGGAGGCATCGGACTGTCGAGCGTCTCGGTGGAACACTTGCGAATCGCGTTGGACCGCACCGAGATAGTGACCGTGCAGAACGCGTACAACCTCGTCGACCGGACATCTCAGCCGGTGCTCGACGCGTGTATCGAACACGACATCTCGTTCGTGCCGTTCTTCCCGCTCGGCTCGGCGTTCACCGCCGACAACCCGGTGCTCGGCCATCCCGCCGTCAAGCGGGAGGCGGAGAAACTCGGCCGCACCCCCGCGCAGATCGCGTTGGCGTGGACGCTGTCGATCGCCCCGAACGTGTTGCTGATCCCCGGCACGTCGTCGGTCGCGCACCTCGAGGAGAACACCGCGGTCGCCGAGATCGAACTCGACGACGAGACCAAGCGCGAACTCGACGACGCGGCAGGCTAGTCCACGTCAACCCAGTCGAGCGTGCGCTCGACGGCTTTCTTCCAGCCGGCGTAGCCGGCCTCGCGCTGATCGTCGCTCCAGTTCGGAGTCCAGCGCTTGTCCTCCTGCCAGTTGGACCGCAGGTCGTCGGGGTTCTCCCAAAAGCCGACCGCCAGACCCGCCGCATACGCCGCGCCGAGTGCGGTGGTCTCGGCGACCACCGGCTTGATGACGTCGACGCCGAGGACGTCTGCCTGGATCTGCATGCACAGGTCGTTGGCGGTGATGCCGCCGTCGACCTTCAAAACCTCCATGTGGACGCCGGAGTCGGCTTCCATCGCGTCGACCACGTCGCGGCTCTGATAGCAGATGGCTTCGAGCGTCGCGCGCGCCACGTGGGCGTTGGTGTTGTACCGCGACAGCCCGACGATCGCCCCGCGCGCATCGGAGCGCCAGTACGGTGCGAACAGACCGGAGAACGCGGGCACGAAGTACACCCCGCCGTTGTCCTCGACCTGCCGGGCCAGCGATTCGCTCTGCGAGGCTCCGCTGATGATCCCCAGCTGATCGCGCAGCCACTGCACGGCCGAACCCGTCACCGCAATGGAACCTTCAAGCGCATAAACGGGTTTCGCGTCACCGAACTGGTAGCACACCGTCGTCAGCAACCCGTTTTCGGAGCGGACGATCTTCTCGCCGGTGTTCAGCAGCAGGAAGTTGCCGGTGCCGTAGGTGTTCTTCGCCTCGCCCGCATCGAGGCACACCTGCCCCACCATGGCGGCCTGTTGGTCGCCGACGATTCCCGTCAGCGGAACCTCGCCGCCCAGCGGTCCGCTGTCTTGGGTGACACCGTAGGGCTCCGGACACGACGATGGCTTGATCTCGGGCAGCATCTGCCGCGGGATGTCGAAGAACGACAGCAGTTCGTCGTCCCAGTCGAGCGTCTCCAGGTTCATCAGCATGGTCCGGCTGGCGTTGGTGACGTCGGTGACGTGCACGCCGCCGCGGGGTCCGCCGGTGAGGTTCCACAGCACCCACGTATCCGCGGTGCCGAAGATCGCGTCGCCCTTCTCCGCATCGGCCCGCACCCCGTCGACGTTCTCGAGGATCCATTGCACCTTGCCGCCGGCGAAATACGTGGCGGGCGGGAGACCGGCCTTGCGCCTGATCACGTCACCGCGGCCGTCGCGGTCCAGCGCCGAGGCGATACGGTCGGTGCGCGTGTCCTGCCAGACGATGGCGTTGTAGTACGGCCTGCCGGTCTTGCGGTTCCACACCAGCGACGTCTCACGTTGGTTCGTGATGCCAAGCGCCACAAGGTCTCCGGCGGAGAGCTTGGTGTTGTTCAGCGCCGACGTCAGCACCGATGCGGTGCGCTCGACGATCTCGACCGGGTTGTGCTCGACCCACCCCGCCTTCGGCAGGATCTGTTCGTGTTCGAGCTGGTGGCGGCCGACCTCGGCGCCGTCGTGGTCGAAGATCATGCAGCGCGTGCTGGTGGTGCCCTGATCGATCGCCGCTACGAACTCTGCCAACTCCCGCTCCCCTTCTGACGACTGCCGTCGTCCATCATGGACTACATGGCTGGCGACATCGTCGACATTGACCGCATGCCGAGGGGCGGACCGAAGGCCTCGTGCCTCGACCGGCTGCTGGAGACCGATCGGCTGGAGTACCTGGACCGTGACGACGTCGACGAGAAGACAAAGCGCAGCGTCATCCGGGCGCTGGAGTGGACGGGCGACGTGTTCGGCAACACCGAGAGGTTCGCCAGGATCGCGCTCGACGAGGTCGCCGACGTCGCGGACCCGAAGATCCTCGAACTCGGCGCGGGCCACGGCGCATTGTCACGCAGGCTCCTCGACTGGCATCCCACCGCGCAGGTCACGATCACCGATGTGGAGCAGGCCTCGGTGACCGCGATCGCGGCGGGCGACCTCGGCGATGAGCCCCGCGCGAGCGTGCGCGCCATGGACGCGACCGCGATCGACGCCCCCGACGGACACTTCGACCTGGCCGTGTTCGTGCTGTCGTTCCACCATCTGCCGCCCGCGATGGCGTCGAGGGTGATCGCCGAAGGCACCAGGGCGGCGAGCAAGCTCCTGATCATCGACCTGCCGCGGCCGCCGTCCCCGCTGCACCTGGTGCGGCTGGCGACGATGCTTCCGTTCGCGCCGTGGGTCCCGTTCGTCCACGACGGGGTCATCAGCTCGCTGCGCACCTACAGCCCGTCGGCGCTGCGCGCCCTGGCCGAGCACGCCGACCCGACGATCGCCATCGAACTACGCGGGGGGCTGACGGGCCCGCAGGTGGCCGTCGCCAGTCGGCGCGATCAGTCCGAGTAGCGGCGATGGTGACCCCAGTCGCCGCCGTGGGAGATCAGCACCATCAGGAAGATCGCGTAGAACACGAGGAACAGCAGCAGAAGGCCGCCTGCGATCCACAGTGAGAGCTGGCCGAGTCGGCGCGCGCGGTCCGACGCGTACTGTGCGCCTGCGACGTTGCCCGACACCCACAGCGGATAGACGTTGAACGCGTGGGTGAAGGCCGAGAAGGACAGCGGCCAGAAGAACAGCACGGCGGCCACCGCCCATCCGACGTTGTGGGGCGGTGGGCCCAGCTGTACCGGCGCTCCTGGCGTCTGCGTCTGCGTTGGGGTGGTCGGTTGGGGTTCGGTCATGACATCCGACGGTACTGCGGGGGAGGCCCCTTAGATGCTCACCGACGCCCCGCGGTCGAGTTCGATGATGCGATCGGCGATTCCGCGACGTTTCATCTCGTCGACGAAATCGGATAGCGGTGAGGCGAAGACGCCATAGTCGTCGAAGTGCACCGGGATCATCTTCGGCAGGCGGAGAGTCTCGACGGCGTCGGCTCCCTGTCGGCCGTCCATGGTCACGGTCAGGCCGAACGGCAGGTGGCGACCGAACGGCAACCGCGTGCCGCCGAGGTGCAGCACGCCGGCGTCGATGGCCTCGAACCGCACCGGGATCTC
>DATEIG010000741.1:0-12913 GCA_035279185.1 Mycobacterium sp. | reverse complement strand
ATGCTCGACAGGACGGGGACGGTGGTCGGCGGCATCCGGGCGATCGGGCCGCTGACATCAGCCGACCAGACGCACGCCGTCGCGGAGTGGGCAGGCCACCCCGGGCTTCCCGCCGTCCGCAAGATGATCGCCGACCGCCTGCCCTTCGGCGTCGTCGAGATGAAGTCGGCGTGGGTCACCGACGATGCCGATCGCAGCCGCAGGCTCACCGCGTCGCTGGCGAGGACGGGATGCCAGGTGCTCGCCGTGATGGGTGTGCAGTTCTGCATGGCGACCGGCGCGCAACATGTGCTGTCGCGCTGGCGGTCCTCCGGTGGAGTGGTCGCTCCGATACGCTCCACGCCGTACCCGGACGAGCGCTTCCGAACCAAGTTGATGTGGTGGGACCGACGAACCGTCGTCACCCATGCCGCGTCCAGCCAAACCGCCACGATCATCGCCGAGATGGCGGCAATCCGTAACCGTCTACACAATGCGAGTCGCCATGCGCCCGTTGGAGGTTGAAGCCGTGATCACCGAAACACACTGGGACCTCGAGGTCGACGTCGTCTGCATCGGAGCCGAGGGCGGGGTGCTGGCGTCCGGCCTCGTCGCCGCGAACGCGGGGTTCGATGTCTTCCTGGGCATCTCGGACCCGGTGCAGAGCGGTGTCGACTTGGCCGCTCCGGTGGGGTACCGCGGCGGCGACGGCCAGACGACGCGTCACCTCGCCGGCTTCGACTACGCCTTCGGCGGCGGCGGCCGGAGCCACGGTTTGTGGCCGGTGCGTGCAGTCGAAGAGGTGGCGCCGCCACGCCCGCACCGCCGGGCCGTCGTCGAACCGTTCTTCGGTGCGGCACTCGAACAGTGGGCGAAGCGGTGCGCTTCGGCACCGCACGGTCTGGTCTACGACCGGGTGACCCGACGCCAGATGACCGAGATGCGCAGCGGCGCGCGCGGCGAGAAAGTGGAGGCCGCGATTGTCGGCGCGGTGGAGTTGAGCCCCGGCCTGCCTCCGCTGTCGCTGAGCAGGTGGCTGCGAGCCCAGACGGCAGAGGCCGATCTACTCCCCCAGACCGACGTGCGGCTGCTTCGACTCGTCTTCGAGGACAACGCGGTCGCCGGCGCACTGATCGACACCCGCGACGGTCAACTCGCGGTGCGGGCCAGGGAGAACCTCATCCTCGGTGTGGGCGATCCCACGTGCGAACGCGCGCATCCCCTCGTCAGCGCGACCGAGCCTGTGACGGTGAACGTCTGCCTCGTCAGCAAGCCGGCGAGCCGGTTCGGCGAGCTCGAGATCCTCACGGCCACCGGCGACGACAACCGCGTGCTGTTCGTCGACGCGCCGGAAGCCGAACTGCAGCTGACCGGCTAAGCCCAGTTCGCGAGCTGGCAGCGCGCGGTGTACGGGCCGTCGCCCTGCGTCACCAGCTGATCGTCGACCCAGATCTCGCAGTGCGGGTTCGGCTGCGCGTTGGCGCGGTGGAACCCGATGCTCGCGTCGATGGTCGCCCACTGCGCGTCCTCGAGAGTGGTGGTGAACTCCCAGGGCGTGCCGATCTCTTCCTTCTTGAGGAAGGTGTAGGGATCGGCGTTGTAGGCGTCCTTGCTCGGCGGCTGCGCGGTCAGATAGTTGACCTGGAAGCTCGCTCCCGTCGCCGAGGTGAGCACGTACTTGACCTGGTGACCGGTCGGCTCGGCGTTGGCAGTTGCACTGCCGACCGCAAGAGAAGCTGTTGCGAGCATGAGCGCCGCACCGACCCTGATTGTCGCTGTTCGCATGTTCGTCATATCTCCCGAACGTACCGGACTGTTACAGGTGTGACTGGGGTCCGTCGGGCAATACCGGGGTTCCCGTACGCCTGCTGCGAGCGGGATGGCACTCTGCAGGCGTGAGCGAGCCAACGCAGCCTCGGGTCATCGCCGATACGGGCGGGCTACTCGTCACCGACGACGGCCGACGGGTGCTGGTCATCGACCGTTGCACGGGTGCGCTGTCGACGTGTGCGTTCGTGCTCGGTGTCATCACTGTGGTCGTCGGCGGCTTCGGTCTGGTCGCGCTCTTCACCGACGTCCCGACGATCGTCGCGGCGGTGTTTCTGGCAGTGGGTCTGCTGTTCGCCGTGCTGACACTTCTGGCGGTGCGCACGATCCGGAAGCGCCGCAATCAGCCGTTGAGCCAATGCCGACCTGTCGGCGTGATCGATCGCAAGCTCGGGCTGTTCAGCTACCGCGGCGGAGCGCTGGTTCAACTGGACCAGGTGCGCTTCGCACGCAGGATGCAGATCGGTTCGAGCTCACCGAAACTGGTCGCGGTCACCCCCGGTGGCACCCTCGTGCTGAAACGAGGCAACCCCTTCGACGGCGGTATCGGCAACATCGACGAGGTGCTCACCGCAGTGGTGCACACGCCCGTCGGTTAACGGCCGAGGCGCGCCAGCACGTCGGCCAGCACCGCGTCGGCCGCGACGTCGACCTGCTCCCCTGTGGTCAGGTCCTTGACGCCGACGGTGCCCGCCTCGATGTCACGGTCCCCGGCCACGAGTGCGATCGAGGCGCCGGACCGGTCGGCGGCGCGCATGGCGCCCTTCATGCCGCGATCGCCGTAGGCCAGGTCGACGCGCACGCCGGCGTCGCGCAGCCGCGCGGCGAGGACGGCGAGCTGCGTCTTGGCCTGCTCGCCGAGCGGCACTCCGAACACCTCGACTCGGGCGCCTTCGCCGATCGCCCTCCCTTCGGCCTTCAGCGCCAGTAGGGCACGGTCGACGCCGAGCCCGAATCCGATGCCCGACAAATCCTGACCGCCGAGTTGTGCCATCAGCCCGTCGTAGCGGCCGCCGCCGCCGATGCCCGATTGCGCGCCGAGGCCGTCGTGGACGAACTCGAACGTCGTCTTCGTGTAGTAGTCCAGGCCGCGCACCATCCGCGGGTTGACGACGTACGGCACTCCGATCGCATCGAGGTGGGCGAGCACGCTGTCGAAATGCTGCTTGGCCGTGTCGGAGAGATGGTCGAGCATCACCGGAGCGTCGGCGGTCATCTCCTTGATGTGGGGCCGCTTGTCGTCGAGCACCCGCAGCGGGTTGAGCTCCGCGCGCCGGCGCGTTTCGTCGTCCAGGTCGAGCTTGAACAGGAACTCCTGCAACAGTTCCCGGTACTGCGGCCGGCAGGTGTCGTCGCCCAGCGAGGTGATCTCCAACCGGAAGCCGTCGAGCCCGAGCGACCGGAACCCGGCGTCGGCGATCGCGATCACCTCGGCGTCGAGCATCGGGTCGTCGACACCGATGGCCTCGACGCCGACCTGCTGTAGCTGCCGGTACCGGCCCGCCTGCGGTCGCTCGTAGCGGAAGAAGGGTCCCGCGTAGCAGAGCTTCACCGGCAGCGGCCCGCGGTCGAGGCCGTGCTCGATCACCGCGCGGATCACGCCCGCGGTGCCCTCCGGGCGCAGCGTCACCGACCGGTCGCCGCGATCGGCGAACGTGTACATCTCCTTGCTGACCACATCGGTGGACTCGCCGACGCCGCGCGCGAACAGAGCGGTGTCCTCGAAGATCGGCAACTCGATGTCGGCGTAGCCCGCGCGCCGAGCAGCGGTCAGCAGGCCGTCGCGCACGGCGACGAACTGCGCGGAGTCGGGCGGGTAGTAGTCGGGCACGCCTTTGGGTGCCTGGAATGCAGTCCCGCGCACGCGAGGAGCAGAAGAAGTCACAGGGTGAGGCCTTCGAGGAAGGGGTTGGCGCGGCGTTCGAAGCCGATCGTGGACTTCTCGCCGTGTCCCGGTAGTACCACGGTGTCGTCGTCGAGCACCAATAGTTTCGTCACGATCGAGCCGAGCAGGTCGCGACCGCTGCCGCCGGGCAGATCGGTTCGGCCGACCGACTGCTTGAAGAGCGTGTCGCCGGTGAATGCGATCGGCGAGCCGTCCCCGTCCACCCGGAACACCACCGACCCGCGGGTGTGGCCCGGCGTGTGGTCGACCGTCACGACGGTGTCGCCGAGGTCGATCTTGTCGCCGTCGCGGTCCAGTTCGATCACCTGCTTCGGCTCGCGGAACAGCGCACCGAACGCAAGCTGGCCGATGCGCGGCCCGAACCCCTTGATCGGGTCGGACAGCATGAACCGGTCCTCGGGGTGGATGTATGCCGGGCAGCCGTAGGTGTCGGCGACCTTCTGCGCCGACCAGATGTGGTCGATGTGTCCGTGCGTCAGCAGCACCGCGGCAGGCGTGAGCCGATTCTCGTCCAGAATGCGCCGCAGCGGGCCCATCGCACGCTGGCCGGGGTCGACGACGATGGCGTCCGCCCCGGCCCGTTGGGCCAGCACGTAGCAGTTGCACGCCAACATGCCCGCCGGGAATCCGGTGATCAACACGGCGACCATTTTCCCATCCCCGGCCGTGGGCGGGCCTCTTGGCCTGCGCTCAGTTACTGCTGGCACACTCGTTGGGCGATCTTTGACCACACGAGGAGGACCACGGCGGTGCCGACCAACGAACAGCGGCGGGCGACAGCGAAGCGCAAACTCGAGCGGCAACTGGAGCGACGGGCCGCACAGGAACGCAGGCGGCGCCTGTACACGATCATCGCCGCCGCCGTTGCCGTCGTCGCCGTGGTCGCGGGCGTCGCCGCCTTCCTCGTCACCCGCAAGGACTCCGACAGCAACACGGCCGCGGCAACCACCCCGCCGTCGTCGACGCCGACCGAAGCGTCTCCCGTGGCAGATGGTCAGCTGCCCGCGTTCAAGGCGCCCGCCGACCTGGGCGCCGACTGCCAGTACCCGGCCGCGCAGGCGGCCAGCAAGCCCAACAAGCCGCCGCGCACCGGGAAGGTCCCGACCGACCCCGCGCAGGTGAGCGCGAGCATGTCCACCGACAAGGGCAACATCGGCATCCAGCTGGACAACGCGAAGGCGCCGTGCACCGTCAACAGCTTCGCCAGCCTGGCGCAGCAGGGCTACTTCAACGACACGCCCTGCCACCGGCTGACCACCAGCCCCGGGTTGTCGGTGCTGCAGTGCGGTGACCCGACCGGCTCGGGCAGCGGCGGCCCCGGCTACGAATTCGCCAACGAGTACCCGACCAACCAGTACCAGCCCGACGATCCCGCGCTGCAGATCCCGGTGATCTATCCGCGCGGCACGCTGGCGATGGCCAACGCAGGACCGGGCACCAACGGCAGCCAGTTCTTCCTGGTCTACAAGGACTCGCAGCTGCCGCCGGGATACACGGTGTTCGGCACGATCGACGACACGGGCCTGGCGACGCTCGACAAGATCGCGGCCGCGGGAGTCGAGGGTGGCGGCCAGGACGGCAAGCCGGCCACCCCGGTGCAGGTGAAGTCCATCGGGCTGGACTGACACGCGTGACGACGCCGCCGTACGGCGCCTATCCCCCGCCCCCCTACGACCCTTACGGCTACCCGCGGCCACGGCCGACCAACGGGATGGCGATCGCATCCCTGATCTGCGCGTTCCTGTTCGCGCCGCTGGGGATCATCTTCGGCCACGTCTCGCTGTCGCAGATCAAGCGGACCGGCGAGGAGGGGCACGGGCTCGCGGTCGCCGGGCTGGTCATCAGCTACCTGGTCACGATCGGCAGCATCATCGCGCTGGTCCTCATGGTGGTGTTCACGATCGCGATCGCAAACGAGATGCAGGAGCAGTCGCGCTACCGCCCCGATGTCACCGCGGCGCCTCAGACGCCGGGCAGCGGACTGCCCGAGTTCGACCCGCCGCCCAACCTCGGCGCCAACTGCGCCTACCCGACCACCACCGAGCGGGCCAGCAAGCCCAACACGCCCCCGCGTTCGGGTCGCGTTCCGACCGACCCGGACTCCGTCAGCGCGAGCATGTCCACCAGCCGCGGCCCGATCGGTATTCAGCTCGACAACGGCAAGGCGCCGTGCACCGTCAACAGCTTCGCGAGCCTCGCGCAGCAGGGCTATTTCGACGACACGACCTGCCACCGGCTGACCACCAGCCCCCAGCTCGGCGTGCTGCAGTGCGGTGACCCGTCGGGAACCGGAACGGGCGGCCCCGGCTACCGGTTCGGCAACGAGTACCCGACGAACCAGTACCGGATATCCGATCCGGCGTTGACGGCGCCGGTGATGTACCCGCGCGGCACGCTGGCGATGGCGAACAAGGGTTCCGGCACGAACGGCAGCCAGTTCTTCCTCGTCTATGCCGACTCGATGATGCCGCCGACCTACACCGCGTTCGGCACGATCGATTCGACGGGTCTGGCGACGCTGGACAAGGTCGCGGCCGCGGGTGTCGACGGCGGCAGCGACGACGGCAAGCCTGCGACGCCCGTGACGATCGATTCGATCCGCCTGGACTAGTCTCGCGAGAGGTCAGGCGGCGCTGGTGACGCGGTAGACGTCGTAGACGCCTTCCACGTTGCGCACCACATTGAGCACGTGGCCGAGGTGCTTCGGGTCGCCCATCTCAAAAGTGAAGCGGCTGATGGCAACCCGGTCGTTGGACGTCGTCACCGACGCCGAGAGGATGTTGACCTTCTCGTCGGCCAGCACGCGCGTCACATCAGACAGCAGCCGGTGCCGGTCCAGCGCCTCGACCTGGATGGCGACCAGGAACACCGACGACGGCGACGGCGCCCACTTCACGTCGATGATCCGCTCGGCCTGCTGCTGCAGCGATCCCGCGTTGGTGCAGTCGGTCCGGTGCACGCTGACGCCGCCGCCGCGGGTGACGAAGCCCATGATGTTGTCGCCAGGCACCGGGGTGCAGCACTTCGCCAGCTTCGTCAGCACGCCGGGGGCGCCGGGCACCGCCACGCCGACGTCGTCGGTGGTGCGCTGACGCACCGGCATCGTCGCGGGCGTCGAGCGCTCGGCCAGCTCGTCGGCGGCCTCGTCGTCACCGCCGAGCTGCGCCACCAGCCGCTGCACGACGTGCCGCGCCGAGACGTGGCCCTCACCGACGGCGGTGTAGAGCGCCGAGACGTCGGCGTAACGCAGCTCACGGGCCAGCGCCGCCATGGATTCGGCATTCATCAAGCGCTGCAACGGAAGTCCGCCACGTCGCACCTCGCGGGCGATGGCGTCCTTGCCGGACTCCAGCGCCTCCTCGCGGCGCTCCTTGGCGAACCACTGCCGGATCTTCGCCTTGGCACGTGGAGAGACCACGAACTGCTGCCAGTCCCGCGACGGCCCCGCGTTGAGCGCCTTGGACGTGAACACCTCGACGACTTCGCCGTTCTCGAGCCTGCGTTCCAGCGCGACGAGTCGACCGTTGACGCGGGCGCCGATGCAGCGGTGACCGACCTCGGTGTGCACGGCGTAGGCGAAGTCCACCGGCGTCGACCCGGTCGGCAGGGTGATCACGTCACCCTTCGGCGTGAACACGAAGATCTCCTGCACCGCAAGGTCGTAGCGCAGGGACTCCAGGAACTCGCCGGGGTCGGCGGCCTCACGCTGCCAGTCGAGCAGTTGGCGCATCCACGCCATCTCGTCGATCTCGGTGGCGGTACTGCCCGACGGTAATCCGTTGCGGCCCTTGGCTTCCTTGTACCGCCAATGCGCGGCGATGCCGTATTCGGCGGTGCCGTGCATGTCGTTGGTGCGGATCTGCACCTCCAGTGGCTTGCCCTCCGGGCCCACCACGGTGGTGTGCAGCGACTGATAGACCCCGTACCGGGGTTGGGCGATGTAGTCCTTGAACCGACCCGCCATCGGCTGCCACAGCGAATGGACCACGCCCACAGCGGCATAGCAGTCGCGGATCTCGTCGCACAGGATCCGCACACCGACGAGGTCGTGGATGTCGTCGAAGTCGCGGCCCTTGACGATCATCTTCTGGTAGATCGACCAGTAGTGCTTGGGCCTGCCCTCGACCGTCGCGGTGATCTTCGACTTCGCCAGCGTGGCGTTGATCTCGGAGCGCACCTTGGCCAGATATGTGTCGCGCGACGGCGCCCTGTCGGCCACCAGACGCACGATCTCCTCGTACTTCTTCGGGTGCAGGATCGCGAACGCCAGATCCTCGAGTTCCCACTTGACCGTCGCCATGCCCAACCGATGAGCAAGGGGCGCAATGACTTCCAGCGTTTCGCGGGCCTTGCGCGCCTGCTTCTCCGGCGGCAGGAAACGCATGGTGCGCATGTTGTGCAGCCGGTCGGCGACCTTGATCACCAGCACCCGCGGATCACGGGCCATCGCGATGATCATCTTGCGGATGGTCTCGCCTTCGGCGGCCGTGCCCAGCACGACCCGATCGAGCTTGGTGACGCCGTCGACCAGATGGCCGACCTCGTCGCCGAATTCGGCGGTCAGCGCCTCCAGCGTGTAGCCGGTGTCCTCGACGGTGTCGTGCAGGAGCGCGGCGACGAGCGTTGTGGTGTCCATGCCGAGTTCGGCGAGGATGTTGGCCACCGCCAGCGGGTGGGTGATGTACGGGTCACCGGAGCGGCGCAGCTGGTCGGCGTGGCGCTGCTCGGCCACGTCGTAGGCGCGCTGCAGCAGCGACAGGTCGGCTTTGGGAAAGAACTCACGGTGCACCGCGACCAGCGGCTCGAGCACCGGGTTCACGGCGCTGCGCTGCGAGGTCATCCTGCGGGCGAGACGGGCCCGCACACGGCGCGAGGTCGAGGTCTTCGTGGTGTCCGACGCGGGTACGGGGACCGGCATCGGCGCGGTCTCGGGACCGGCGTCGTGCACGGGCGGTGACTGCACGGCCTGTCCCGTGCCCTGTTCGTCAGCCATGCTCACCTCCTCGCCACATTCGAGGATATCGCTTCAGATCGTGTGCAAGCTGCTGACGGGTAGTGGTTCGAGCAGGTCGCGGCCTTTGAGGGCGGCCAACTCCAACACGACGGCGGCGCTGGTGACGTTCGCGCCCGCGGCGGTGAGCAGCCGCGTGGTGGCTGCGAGCGTGCCGCCGGTGGCGAGGACGTCGTCGATGACCACGATGTTGCGGCCGGCCAGATCGATGCCGTCAGCGGGCACCTCGAGCGTGGCCGTCCCGTATTCCAGCTGGTAGGTCTCGCTGTAGACCGGCGGAGGTAGCTTGCCCGCCTTGCGCACCGCGAGCACCCCGATGCCGAGCTCGTTGGCCACTGCCCCGCCCACCAGAAACCCTCTGGCGTCGATGCCCGCCACCAGTTCGGCACCGTCGGCGAGCTCGGCGAGTGCCTCGGTGACGACGGCGAGCCCGTGCGGGTCGGCGAGCACGGGGGTCAGGTCCTTGAACTGGATGCCGGGCTCGGGAAAGTCGGCGACCTCGCGCGTCAGCTCTTCTATGACGCGGGCGACCTGGGGATTCACTTCTCCAGCACCCACCTGTCCATGTTCCAGCCGGCGCCCCAGCGCGTCGGGTTACTGCTCACGGCATACATCTTCTTCGATGTGATCAACGAGCGCTGCTGGCGGTACAGCGGCAGCGTCGGCATGTCCGCCCACAGGACGGGCCCCGCGTCGCCGAGCTGACGGGCCACCTCCTTGGGATCGGCGGTCACGGCGAGCGTGTCGATGATGCCGTCGATGCGCGGATTCGAATAACCCGACAGGTTGTTGCCGTTGCCGGTGTGCAGGTCGTAGGCGTCCATGGCCGACGAGCCGGTCGACCCGCTGCCCGTGGCCCCGCCGGTGCTCGCCAACAGCACGTCGATCTCGTTGTTGCGCAACGTGAGCGGGCCGGTCGTCTCGGAGCCGACATCCTGTACGGAGATGCCCGCGGGCGCACACGATTTCGCGATCGCTCCGACCGTTGCGGCGAGCCGGGCATTCGGCGTCTGATATCCGATCCGCACGGCCAGCGGCCGGTTGCCCAGCGCGTCGCGGGCTGCGTTGGGGTTCGACGCGACGAACTGTTCGGCGCCGATGGCTTCGCCGCTGCCGACCGCTTCCTCGGTGACCGGGTTGAGCCGCGTGTTGGCGATCGGCACCTCGGCGTTGCGGGCGATCACGTCGCGGGGAGTGCACAGCGCGAGCGCACGCCGGGCGGGCGGCGCGGCCAACGGCCCTGCGGCGGCGAAGATCAGCTGCTCGATGCCCGCTGACGGGCTGTCGGCCTGCGTGTAGTCCTCCGGCATGTTCAGCACACCCGACGAACCCGCTGCGACATCGACAACGTCCACGGCGCCGTTGTTGAGCCGGTCCTGAACGTCGGCGCCGCGCGGCCTGACGGTGATCTTGTTGGTGAGCGGCTTGGCACCCCACCACTTGTCGTTGGCGACGAGCACCACGGCGCCATCCCCGCCGACCGAATCCAGCTTGTACGGACCCGACGACGGGAATCGCTTCACGTCGACGTTCGGGGTGAGGTTCCAGGTCGTGTTCCACGCCTGGGCGATGCGGTCGATGTTCGGACCGTCGTTGTTGGTGATCGCCGTCGTGACGTCGACGCCGAGTTCGTCGGCGAGAACATGCGCGGGCATCAGGGCGGTAGCGGCGAACAGCTGGCCGAAGTCGACCACGGAGCGGTCGGGGGCGAACGAGACCCTGGCCCGCTTCTGTCCCGGCGCACAGTCGACGGCGACGATCTCGCGGTAACCGGCCTGGTTGGCCGCCTCGAAGCCCGGGAAGCGACCAGATTGGGAGGCCCACGCCAGGACCAGGTCGTCGCACGTGATCGGCTTGCCGTCCGAATACACGGCCTTGTCGCTGATCACATAGTCGAGCACCAGCGGCGCGCGGCCGACCACCGCGATCGTGCCGAAGTCGTGATCGCCGACGATCTGACCGTCGGGGCCGTGATAGTTGAATCCGGTGAGCACCCGCGCGAACGCCTGCGGGCCTGCTGACGCCGCACCGGCGACCGTGTTGGTGTTGTAGGTCGTGAGCGTGCCGTCGACGGCGTAGGTGATCTCGTCTGCCGTGTTCTCCGAACAACCGGACAGGCCGAGGGCGCACACCAATGCGACTGTCACCGCGGCGGCGATCCCCCGCAGGCGGGCCGTCATGTCGCGCTACTTCCGCCGGGTGTTCCGCTTACCCGCGGGCCGTCCGGTCCTGCTCGAGGTCGGCCGGACCGGCCGCGCACCCGGCGCGGGCTTTTCGGCGACGGAATGCTTGGTTGTCAGGCTCGAGGCGGCGGCCACCGTTTCCTTGCCGGCGTCGTCGTCGGTCTCGGCGTCGGCGGCGATGTCGTCGGCCGCGCGGGTCTTCTCGCCCGTCGGCTTGCGGCGGTTGAGCACCCGGCGCGTATGGGTGCGCACCAACTCGGTGCGTTCGCGCAGGGTCACCAACAGCGGAGTGGCGAAGAAGATCGACGAGTACGTGCCGACGACCACGCCGACGAGCTGAACGAGCGCAAGGTCTTTCAGCGTTCCGACACCGAGCAGCCACACCGCGACGACCATCAGCGACACGATCGGCAGCACCGAGATGAGGCTGGTGTTGATCGACCGCATGAACGTCTGGTTGATCGCGAGATTGGCCTGTTCGGCGAAGGTCCGCCGCGTCGTGTGCTGGAACCCGTGCGTGTTCTCTTCGACCTTGTCGAAGACGATCACGGTGTCATACAGCGAGAAGCCGAGGATGGTCAGCAGCCCGATCACGGTCGCGGGCGTGACCTCGAAACCGACCAGCGAGTACACCCCCGCGGTCACCACGAGGTCGAAAACCAGTGTGGCCATTGCCGATATCGCCATGTACCGCTCGTAGCGGATGGCGATGTAGATGGATGCGAGCACCAGGAACACGACCAGCGCCAGCAGCGCCTTGTCGGTGATCTGGCCGCCCCACGTCTCCGACACCGCGGAGTCGCTGATGGACTGCTTGCTCGGCTGGCCGTCGAGGCCCTTCGGCTGGAACGCGTCGAACAGCGCGTCGCGCAGCTTCGTCGTCTCGTCGTTGTTGAGGGCTTCCGACCGGATCTGCACCGTCGCCGACGGCCCGCTGCCCACCACGACCACGGATTCGGCGTCCTTGCCGAGCGCCTGGCTGAACACCTCTTCGACGCGTTCGGTGGAGACGCCCTCGGCGGGCATCGACACCTTGGTGCCGCCCTCGAAGTCGATGCCGAAGGTGAAGCCCCGCAGGATCATGCTCGCCAGGCAGACCGCGACGATGACACCGCTGATCGCGTACCACATCTTGCGGCGCCCGACGACCTCGAAGGCGCCGGTGCCGGTGTAGAGCCTGACGAAGAAGCCGTGTTTCGGAGCCGAGCTCTCGAGGTCGGGCGCCTCGACGGCGCTCGACTCGGTCACGTCGGATGTGCGCTTGGCCATTCGACTACCCCCGTCCCGTGTGTGCGGACACCCGGCGTTCGCGCGCGATCTGCTGCACGGCGCCGAGCCCGTTGAACGCCGGCTTGGCCAGCGTCGTCGACTTCGATGCCAGGTAGACCAGCGGCCACGTCACCAGGAAGACCACGACGACGTCGAGGATCGTCGTCAGGCCGAGGGTGAACGCGAAGCCCTTCACCTGGCCGACGGCCAGAATGTAGAGCACGACCGCGGCGAGGAACGTCACCGCGTTGCCGGAGATGATCGTCTTGCGAGCGCGCACCCAGCCGCGAGGAACCGCGGAGCGGAACGAACGGCCCTCGCGTATCTCGTCTTTGATGCGTTCGAAGAACACCACGAACGAGTCGGCCGTGGTGCCGATGCCGATGATCAGACCGGCAATTCCCGCGAGGTCGAGTGTGTAGTTGATGTATCTGCCGAGCAACACCAGGATGGCGAAAACCATTGCGCCCGAAGCGATCAGCGACAGAGCCGTGAGCAGCCCGAGCACCCGGTAGTACAGCAGCGAGTAGACGAGCACCAGCGCCAGACCGATCGCACCGGCGATGAGGCCCGCCCGCAAGGACGTCAAACCCAATGTGGCCGAGACTGTTTCGGCCTCCGATGATTCGAATGACAGCGGTAGCGAGCCGTACTTCAGCACGTTGGCCAGCTCCTTGGCCCGCTCGGCGTTGAACTGCCCGGTGATCTGCGTGTTGCCACCGGGGATCGCCTCTTCGA
>DATEIG010000740.1:0-2733 GCA_035279185.1 Mycobacterium sp. | reverse complement strand
CGGCACACCATTCGCGGCATCGTGCACCGCGACGACTTTCAGATCATCCTCGTCGACACGCCGGGTCTGCACCGTCCTCGCACACTGCTCGGCCAGCGGCTCAACGATCTGGTCAAGGACACGTACTCGGAGGTCGACGTCATCGGGTGGTGCATCCCGGCCGACGAGAAGATCGGCCCGGGCGACCGGTGGATCTTCGACCAGATCAAGGCCATCGCACCGAAGACCACCCTGGTGGCGATCGTCACGAAGATCGACAAGGTGGCCAGGGACAAGGTGGCGGCCCAGCTTGTCGCGGTGAGCGAGCTCGTCGGGCCAGAGGCCGAAATCGTCCCGGTGTCGGCGACAACGGGGGAGAACCTCGACGTGCTGACCGGTGTGCTGGCCCAACAGCTGCCGCCGGGACCTGCGTTCTATCCCGACGGCGAGCTGACCGACGAACCGGAAGAAGTTCTGATGGCGGAGCTGATTCGCGAGGCGGCTCTCGAGGGCGTCCGCGACGAGCTGCCGCACTCATTGGCCGTGGTGATCGAGGAAGTCAATCCGCGTGAAGGGCGCGACGATCTGATCGATGTGCACGCCATCCTCTATGTCGAGCGTGACAGCCAGAAAGGCATCGTCATCGGCAAGGGTGGGGCAAGGCTGCGCGAGGTCGGCACCGCGGCGCGCACGCAGATCGAGAAGCTGCTCGGCACGAAGGTGTATCTGGATCTGCGCGTCAAGATCGCCAAGAACTGGCAGCGCGATCCCAAACAGCTTGGCCGCTTGGGCTTCTGAGTTCAGCGGGTGTCGAACTCGGCGAGTGCGGTGTCGAGGTCGGTTTCGTCGAACATCTCGCAGCGACTGATCAGTTCACCGTCGATGGTGAACGAGTCGATCACCCGCCACTCGAAATCGAATCCTTGGTCCGACGTTCCTTGCATGTGCTGCGTGATGACAGCGCCGCGGTTGTTGAGCCGGTGCACTGCCTCGATGCCCGCCGAAACCTGTTGCGAAACAGGATTTCCAATGACACGTCCTGCGAGGCGATGGCGGCTTCGAGCTCGCCGATCATTTCGGCGGCACGGCCCGTCGCCAGCAGCGCGTCGGCCCCGACCACCGATCCGTCGTGCAGCCCGAGCATGGTGAGTATCGCGCGTGGTTTGGCGCCTGGTATCGCGACCGGCAGACCGTACTGCCGGACTTGCACGGGCCCGAGAACGCCCAGCTCCACCCGTTGAAGGGTAGTCACGAAGTCATCGTCAAAGACGAGATTCAACACGCGGTCAAGGCGGAGTAAAGAGTCTCCTCAGCCGCAGGTCAGGCCCGGGATCGGGCGCGCCACTCTCGGCGTCGGTGAGCGCGCCCGGTCCGCGGTCAGCAAGGGATCAGGACGCCGCCGCCGATCGGATTCTGGAATCCGCAGAGGGGGTTCTGTGCGGGCGGGGCTGCCGGCGCGGGCGCGTTGGCCGCCACGCGCGATGGCGCCGCGGCGTTGGCGTCCCACATCTGCTGCCGGAAATCGGGGGTCACGCAGACCGTGTCGCCGTCGAACGCTTCTCGCCAGACGAATCCTTGCGCACAGGACTGCGGCCCGTATGCCCCGTTCGGGTCCTTGTTTGCCCCGGCATTCGCGTTCTGCTGTGCGACCGTGTCCCGCGTCGCCGGGGTGACACAGACCGCGTCGCCGTCGCGGGCATTGCGCCAGACGTAGCCCGAGACGCAGTCAAGCGGACCTGCCTGCGCAGGCACGGCGACCGCGACGGTTGCGGCAACGGTGCCAAGTGCCGCGGTCAGCGCGCCAACTAGTAGGAAAGAGCCGGATTTCGCCGTATTCGCCATGGGTTCCTCCGTGGTGCGAATCAGGTCCGCAATCCCATTGTGTGAACACGAGCAGGACCTTCCGTCGCGAAATCGACCAAAAAGTCTGCGCCGGCAAATTTCTGCGAATTGGAAGTGCGGTCACTGTGAGCGTGACCAGGCGCGCCGAAACCGCTAGGCGGGCTTGCCGTAGACGGCCACGACGACCGAACGGTCGAGGCTGTTCTCCGACCAGACGCCCATCTTGGTGTAGCCGCAGTCCGACATGATGGCCATGTAGTCGGGCCGGTGATACCACTGGTTGATGATCTCGATGCCGTTGATCGCCAGCGCCGGGTTGATCGCGACCGTCTGAGCGACGGTGCCCCTGAATCCTGCGGCGTCGGCCCGGGCCTGCGGGGTGGACCCGTCGGACCCGATGTCGCCGTCGAGCGTGCGGTTGTTCAGCACGTCGTCGGTGTGCCACTGCGCCGCCAACTGCAACTGCGGGCTGATCGTCACGTCGTTGCTACACCCGGCCTGGTGTTGAACGGTGTAGACGTTGGCGACCACGCCGTCGTTGAGGCGTTTGTTGTCCGCGCCTGCGGGAGGCGCACCGGCGACAGCGGCTGCCAGCACCGCGACGGCAGGCAGCGCGCTCGCGGCGCGCCTCGTGTTCACGGCCGGTGACCCTACGCCGTCCACCACGGTTCGGGCTGCTCGTTCACCCAGCCGTTGACGGCCTCCAGCTCGGCGGCAAGCGAGATGAGCAGCGGCTCGCTGTCGGCGGGCCCCATTAACTGCACGCCGATCGGAAGTCCCTCCGACGTGAAGCCGGCGGGCACATTGATCGACGGCCAGCCGAGCAGGTTCCACGGCCATGTCGCCGGGCAGGCGCGGATCATCGCCCTGTCGGTCGACATGCCGCTGCGCGTGTCGAAGTGGTGCACGGTC
>DATEIG010000739.1:0-4328 GCA_035279185.1 Mycobacterium sp. | reverse complement strand
ACCTTCTGGCTCTTGAACGTCGACGTGTGCGCCAACTCCTCGACCACCCGGACGAACAGCGGCACGGCGTAGCCGGGCAGGTTGTCGTAGGCGGCCTTGGCCAACGACTTGCCGTCGAACTCCTTGCCCTCCTTGAGCTGGATGGCCGCCATGCCCGCCTTGCCGCCGACGTCGGGCACCTCGACGCCGAACACCGTGGCCTCTTCGATCTGCTCGTCGGTCGAGATCGCCGCCTCCACCTCGGTGGTGGCGACGTTCTCACCCTTCCAGCGGAAGGTGTCGCCGAGGCGATCGGTGAACGCGGCGTGACCGAAGCCCTGCGAGCGCATCAGGTCGCCGGTGTTGAACCAGACGTCGCCCTCCTTGAAGGCGTCGCGGACCAACTTCTTCTCCGACTCCTCCTTGTCGGTGTAGCCGTCGAACGGCTGGAAGTTGCTCACCTTCGACAGCAGCAGGCCGGGTTCGCCGTTCTTGACCTTGCGCACCCTGCCGTTGTCGTCGCGCTTCGGGTCGCCGGACTCCTCGTCGTACTCGACGAACGCCACCGGTGTCGGGCAGATGCCGGTGGTCTTGTCGACGTTGAGCACGTTGACGAAGGCGGTGTTGCCCTCGCTGGCGGCGTAGAACTCGCACACCCGGTTGATGCCGAACCGCTCGGTGAACTTGTCCCAGATGGCCGGGCGCAGACCGTTGCCCGCGATCACCCGCACCTTGTGCTTGCGGTCGGTGTCCTTCTCGGGCTGGTTGAGCAGATACGCGCAGACCTCGCCGATGTAGACGAAAGCCGTTGCGTTGTAGCGGATCACGTCGTCCCAGAACTTCGACGCCGAGAACGACTTGCCCAGCGCGAGCGTCGAACCGCCGTTGAGCACCGACGACAGCGCGACCGTCAACGCGTTGTTGTGGTAGAGCGGCAGGCAGCAGTACAGGGTGTCATTGCTGTTCAGCCGCATACCGAGGCCGCCGAAGCCGGCGAGCGCGCGCAGCCAGCGGTAGTGGGTCATGATGCTGGCCTTCGGCATGCCGGTGGTGCCGGAGGTGAAGATGTAGAACGCCTTGTCCTTGGCCAGCACGGCCGACGCGGTCGCCGGGTTCTCCGTCGGCGCTTCGTCAGCGAGCTTCTTGAACTCGCCCAGCTCGATCAACCCGTCGGTGTCGGCGCCGCTCTCCTTGATGGGCTCGACGAAATCGGGGTCGGCGACGATCACCGTCGCCGACAACAGGCCGAGGCTGTGCTTGAGCACGTCGCCGCGCTGGTTGTAGTTGAGCATGCCCGAGATCGCGCCGCATTTGACGGCCGCGAGCATGAGCAGCACCGGATCGGGTGAGTTGCGCAGCATGATGCCGACGACGTCGCCGTGCCCGACCCCGCGCGCGGCCAGCACCGCGGCGTAGCGGTTGACGGTCTCGTTCGCGTCGCGGTAGGTGATCTCCTGGTCTTCGAACTTGAGGAAGATCTTGTCGCCGTACTGGGCCGCGCGGTCCTGGAAGACCTTGCCGATCGAGGTCTTGGCCGACGGCCGCGCCCCGAAGCCCGTGATCACTCCGCGCAGAATGATCGGCGCGTCGGCGATCAGTCCCGGGACTTTGGTGGCGATGTCGAACAACCCGACGCTGCTGCGGGTCCCCGATTTCTCGTCGCTCATGTGGCGCTCCCCTCCGGTGTCATTTGACCGACACCATAGTCATGCGGGTGAGCGTCATCACCGGGCCGGTGCACAGGCCGCCAAAGCATCGTCGATGTCGTCCACCACAACAAGCCGATCCAATGCCGCCTGACCGACGTAGCCCCGCTCGACGAGACCCCGTAACCAGACGAGCAGCCCGTCGTAGTGCCCGAACGGATCGAGCATCACCACCGGCTTGCTGTGCATACCCAGATAGCCCGCTGTCCACGCCTCGAAGAATTCCTCGAGTGTGCCGATACCCCCTGGCAGCGAGATGAACGCGTCGGCGCGGTCCTCCATCACCTGCTTGCGTTCGCGCATGGTTTCGGTGATGACGAGTTCGTCGGCGTCGACGTCGGCGAGTTCGCGGTGCACGAGCGCCTGCGGGATCACCCCGACCGTGCGGCCGCCCTGCGCGCGTGCGCCGTCGGCGACGGCGCCCATGGCCGAGACGTTGCCGCCGCCGGACACCAGGGTCCAGCCCTGCCGCGCGATCGCCGCGCCGACCTTCTCGGCCAGATCGAGGAGTTCGGGGTGCCTGGGCCCGGATGCGCAGTAGACGCAGACCGCCCATTCGCGGGCCTCGTTCCCGGCTGACACACCGCCAAGGTAGACGAGTCCGGCACGACAGCCGCGATCGCACCCTAAACTCCGGCGGGTGCCCGTCGATTGGAAGACCGCGCCGCTCGAGCCGGCGATCGAGCAGGTCGAGGCGGCGGTCGCAGACCGTGGCGGGACGGTGCTGATCGCGCCGGTCGGAGCGGGTAAGACGACGGTGGCCCGTGCGGCGGCCGAGCGCGTCGACGGCCCGTCGGCGTGGGTGACCGGCACGGTGTCGGATCGGGTCGTCCCGTTTGCGGCGGTACGTGACCTGATCGGCGCACCGGACGACGGCAAGACCGCGGCGGTGCTGACGGCCGCGCGCGCGGCCGTGCCCGACGGGCTGTTGCTCGTCGTCGACGACGCGCATCTGCTCGACCACCTGTCCGCGACGTTGATTTATCAACTGGCTGTCAGCGGCGCGGTCCGGCTGATCGTGACCGTCGACCCCGACGAAGGCGCGCCCGACTCGATCAGGGCCCTGCAACTCGACAACGTGCTGCCGCGGATCGAGCTCGAGGCGGGCACGGACCGCAAGCGACTGGACGCCTCGGTCCGCGAGTTCGTCGCCTCGCTGCCCGCCGATGCGCGCACGGTGCTGGAGTTCCTCGCCGTCGCTGATCCTCTTCCGCTCGACGACCTTCAGGCTCTGGCAGGCGAGGACACGGTGCGGGCGGCCGTCGACGCCGGCGCCGTCTCGGTGTCAGGCGACAAGGCTGCGGCCGCGCATCCGTTGTACGCGCACTGGGCGCTGGAAGACATGTCGCTGGAGCAGTTGCAGGCGCGGCGCGCCGGGTTGTACGAACGGATATCGGCTGAGCAGCCGCGCGACGTTGTCGACCGGCTTCGGCTCGCGGTACTCGCGCTCGACTCCGGTGTGTCACAACCGGTTTCGACTGTGGTGGCCGCGGCGGCGGACGCGTTGCGGCTCGGTGACCTGCCGCTGAGCGAGCGGCTCGGCGAGGCGGTGCTCACCCGAAATCCCGACCTGGACGCCCGGCTGACGCTCGCTCAGGCGCTGGCGTGGCAGGGCCGCGGCCGCGAAGCCGACGACGTGCTGGCGGCCGTCGATCCGGCGACGCTGTCGGACACCGAGCTGATGGCGTGGGCGCTGCCGCGGGCGGCGAACCAGTTCTGGATGCTGTCGCAGCCGGAGCGGGCGACGGCGTTTCTGCAGACCACCCGCAACCGTGTCACGTCGCCGGTGGCGCGCACGACGGTGGACGCGTTGTCGGCGACGTTCGCGATGAACGCCGGCAGGCCCGGCCGCGCAACGGAACTGGCCGAGGAGGTGCTGGCGTCGCCGGACGCCGACGACACCGCCGTCGGCTGGTCCGCCGCCGCGGCGGCGCTCAGCTGTGCGCGGATGGGCCGGTTCGCCGACGTCGACGGCCTCGCGGAGCGGGCGATGGAGGCGCAGCATCCGGGTCTGCTGCGGTTCACCAGCGGGTTCGGGCAGACGACGGCATTGGTGATGGCCGGCCGGTTGGATGAGGCACAGGAGCTCGCGCAGCAGCTGACGGATTTCGCGCAGATGCAGCAGCCGGGACGCGCGATCGGCGAGGTGCTCGTCGCCGATGTGCTGATCGCGCGGGGCCAGTCGGCGGACGCGGTGACATTGCTGCGGGGTGCGGCCGAGGCGCTGGCGCCGACCGGGTATTCGTGGGGGCCGCTGGCGTGGATGCTGCTGGCGCAGGCGTTGGGCCGTGAAGACCAGATGGGCGAGGCCGCAAAGGCGTTGTCACGGGCGGAGTCTCGGCACGGGCTCAAGTCGATGCTGTTCGGACCTGAGCTGCTGTTGGCCAAGGCGTGGACGACGGCCGCGCGCCGCGATCCGACAGGTGCTCGGTCGGCGGCGCGCGATGCCGGACGCGCCGCCGAGCGCGGCGGCCAGTCGGCGGTCGCGGTGCGCGCGTTCCACGACGCGGTGCGGCTCGGCGACATCCGCGCCGTCGATTCGATCGCGCGGCTCACCGCCGATGTCGACTGTGTCGTCGGCGATCTGGCGTTGCGGCACGCGCGGGCGTTCGTCGCAGGCGATGCCGTCGCGCTTGCGGCGAT
>DATEIG010000738.1:0-4566 GCA_035279185.1 Mycobacterium sp. | reverse complement strand
CGCCTGTCGCCGGAGCAGGCTCCGGCGGACGTTGCGGCGGCGCCCCGCGATTCCCCGCCGTCGCGTTGTATTCGGCGACCGCATGGTTGTAGCCGGCTTGGATCACGACCCCGCCGTAGTTCTGCAGTGCCGCAGTCAAATGGTTGACCGCTCCGAGAACTTCGCGACAGCGGCCGTCATACGACGTTGCCCATGCGGTGCCCGCATCGTCGCTACCGGCCATCGCACCCGTGCCGCCGAGGATCTGCACATTCACCGCGAACGCGTCCTGGACATCGCCTGCCAGTTCCAACAACCGATTGCCGACGTAATAGAAGGTGTCAGTGTCGACGTCCTGTGTCACGTCAGCATGGTGATGTTGAGCTGGACTGCATCGGTGTATTGGCGATGGGCGTCGTGCGCGGTTTCCTTCAACTGCGCCAGCGCTTCTCGCATCTGCCCGGCCGCCGCGATCCACCTCCGATGCTGTGCGAGGTGACCCGTCGCGCCGTGCCCATCCCATGACGTGTGCATGTCGGCGACGCGCTCGTCGACGCGGGTCGCGATCAGCTCGGCGCGCTGCTCGAACGAGTGAAGCTTGTCGGCGAACGCCAGCAGGTCGGCGAGTTCGACGCGATAGCGCATCAGATTCCCGCCCGCACCGCACACGCGGACGCATCTTCTTGAGACACGTAATTCGCCGCCGCCCGCTCGAGCAGTTCCGACGATCGAACGAGCGTCTCGACGAGCTTCACCGCGCCGTCATGCCACTCTTCCCACAGCGCGGCGTACGACACCGCGGCGACACCCGACCATCTGGACAGGACGCTGTCCCACTGTAGCGACAACAGCTCCAGCTCTGACCGCAGCTCGTCGGCATGATCGCATACGCCACACGAGGTCTCGACCATCTGAAACGCATCGACCCTGATATCGGCCACACGGTAAAGCCTATGAGCGACTCGGAGACCCGCTTGCACTAATTTCCGCGCACCACAGCGTCGAGGAACCTGCCGGTCAGATCGGACACGTGCTCCGGTGCTTCGTCGAGCGGGAAGTGGCCTGCGTCGACGATGTGCACCGGTGCGTCCGGCACGTCGCGCTGGTATGCCTCCGCCGCAGCGACTTCGAACGACGGGTCATAACGGCCCCACACCACGAGCAGCGGCGGCTGCGCCCCCCGAAGCCACTGCTGCCACCGCGAATAGCTGTCCACGTTCGTGCGGTAGTCGTAGAAGAGGTCTGTCTGAATGTCGGACTGCCCCGGCCGGTCGAGAAAGGCCTGTTCGTCGGTCCACAGGTCGGGGTCGTAGCGTTCGGGGTCCGGGCTCTTGCCGACATGGCGCAGACGGGTGGCGGCGGGGGAGAAGAAATTCTCGCGTAACGCCGCCTCGTGGCCGGCCCGGTCGGCCCAGAATGCGCGCCGCGTCTCCCACAGCGGTCCCAGCCCGTCCTCATGGCAAACCGCGTTGTGCACGATGAGCGACTGCACACGATCCGGCCGTCGCACCGCCAGCCTCATACCGACGGGTCCGCCGTAATCCTGCACGACAAGCGAATAGCGTTGTAGCCCAAGCACATCGATGAAACCTTCCATCACCTCTGCGATGTGGTCGAAGGTGTAGGCGAAGCTGTCAGGCGGCGGCGCCTCACTGTGTCCGAACCCCGGATAGTCCGGAGCCACCAGGCGGTAGCGGTCACTCAGCCGGTCGATCAGCGGCTGCCACATGCGTGACGACGACGGAAATCCGTGCAGCAGCAATACACAAGGGGCTTCTGGTGGGCCTGCGTCGCGGTAGAAGATACCCAGTCCATCGACCGCGGCGCTCCGGTAGTGGGTCCGGTGCATGACGAGCAGTCAGCGGAAAGGAATGTCGTTGTCGGCTTTCGAACTCTGGTACTGCTCCGACAGCCTGGCGTAGACGTCGCGGATCCGTTTGTCCTGCTCGACTAGTTCCGTCCGCAGCGGTTCCGTCTCCGTCTCGACGAGCGCGCGGATCGAGTACGCGGTCCAGAAGGCATTGCTGCGCCGGTAGGCGCCGTCGTCGACCCCGAACACCTCGGAGAGGATCTTCAGGTCGTGCGGGATGCCGAACGCGTCGCGGGAGTCCTCGTAGGTGAAGAAGTAGTAGAAGTTGTCGAATCCGCACCACGTGATGGCCGACAGGCACAGCGGACACGGTTCGTGCGTCGACAGGAAGACCAGATCTCGCGTCGGCGGCCGCTCGGACCGTTCGTAGAACTGGTTGAGCGTGCTGATCTCGCCGTGCAGGAGCGGGTTGTCCGTTTCGCTGTTGGTGCCGGCGATGACGACCGAGAAGTCGGACTTGCGCAGCAGCGCCGCACCGAAGACCTTGTTGCCCGCGGCGACGCCGCGCTCGGTCATCGGCAGGATGTCGCGCTCCATGACGTCGAGGAGGCGGGAAGCGACGGTGTTGACCCCCATCGCCCAACCGTAGCGCCGCAAACTCCTCTCGCGGTGTGCAACGCCGCAAAGCTTTCGTAGTACTCCTCGCGTTAGGGTGAGCCGTGGCCGAGACCGCGCCGCTGCGCGTGCAGTTGATAGCCAAGACGGAGTTCTTGGCCCCGCCTGACGTCCCGTGGAGCACCGACGCCGACGGCGGACCGGCGCTGGTGGAGTTCGCCGGCAGGGCCTGCTACCAGAGCTGGTCGAAGCCCAACCCGCGAACCGCCACCAACGCGGGCTACCTGCGGCACATCATCGACGTCGGCCACTTCTCCGTGCTCGAGCACGCGACGGTGTCGTTCTACATCTGCGGGGTGTCGCGGTCGTGCACCCACGAACTGATCCGCCACAGGCACTTCTCGTACTCGCAGCTGTCGCAGCGGTACGTGCCCGAGGACGATTCGCGCGTCGTGCTGCCCCCGGGCATGGAGGACGACCCCGACCTGCAGGAGATCTTCGCCGCCGCCGCTGACGCCAGCCGCGCGACCTACGCCGAGCTGCTGACCAGGCTGGAGGCGAAGTTCGCCGACCAGCCGAACGCGTCCATCCGGCGCAAGCAGGCCCGTCAGGCGGCCCGGGCCGTGCTGCCCAACGCCACCGAGACCCGCATCGTCGTGACCGGCAACTACCGGGCCTGGCGGCACTTCATCGCCATGCGGGCCAGCGAACAGGCCGATGTGGAGATCCGCAGGCTGGCGATCGCCTGCCTGCGCCAGCTCGTCGAGGTCGCCCCGCAGGTGTTCGCCGACTTCGAGATCGCCACGCTGGCCGACGGTACGGAGGTGGCGACGTCGCCTCTGGCTACGGAGGCTTGACGGGAGGCCCGAAGCCAAGCGGGTAATCTTGGTGCCCGTGAGCACCAGCGGATTGGACGTGCAGGCCCGGGTGGGCACCGTGCTGACCGCGATGGTGACTCCGTTCAAGCCCGACGGCTCCCTGGACACCGCCACCGCAGCGCGCCTGGCCGCCCACCTCGTGGACGCGGGCTGCGACGGACTGGTGCTGTCGGGCACCACGGGCGAATCGCCGACGACGACCGACGACGAGAAGATCGCCCTGCTGCGCGCGGTGCTCGACGCCGTCGGCGACCGGGCGCGGATCATCGCAGGCGCCGGAACCTACGACACCGCGCACAGCGTGCACCTCGCGAAAGCGTGCGAGGCCGAGGGCGCGCACGGACTCCTCATCGTCACGCCGTACTACTCGCGGCCCTCACAGGCCGGACTGGCTGCGCACTTCACCGCGGTCGCCGATGCCGTGTCCGTCCCGATCGTGCTGTACGACATCCCCGTCCGGTCGGGCATCCCGATCGACTGGGACACCATCCGGGCGCTGGCGGGGCACCCGAACATCGTCGGCATCAAGGACGCCAAGGGCGATCTGAACGGCGGCGGGCAGATCATCGCCGAGACCGGGCTCGCGTACTACTCGGGCGACGATGCGCTCAACCTGCCGTGGCTGGCGATGGGGGCGGTCGGGTTCATCAGCGTGTGGGGTCACGTCGCAGCGAGCCAACTGCGGGAGATGTTGTCGGCGTTCAACTCCGGTGACGTCGCCACCGCGCGCAAGATCAACGTCACGCTGGCCCCGCTCGGTGACGCGCAGACACGTCTCGGCGGCGTGACGATGTCGAAGGCCGGTCTGGCGCTGCAGGGCTTCGAGGTCGGCGAGCCGCGCCTGCCGCAGGTCCCCGCAACGCCGGACGAGATCGAGTTGCTGGCCGCCGACATGCGGGCCGCCGCGGTGCTTCGGTAGTGGATACCGACGTCAAGCCTCCGGGGCCGCTGGCTCCCGGTGGCTTGCGGGTCACCGCACTGGGCGGCATCAGCGAGATCGGCCGCAACATGACGGTGTTCGAGCACCTCGGCCGGCTGTTGATCGTCGACTGCGGGGTGCTGTTCCCCACCCACGACGAGCCCGGCGTCGACCTGATCCTGCCCGACCTGCGTCTGGTCGAGGACCGCCTCGACGACGTCGAGGCGCTGGTCCTGACCCATGCGCACGAGGACCACATCGGCGCGATCCCGTTCCTGCTCAAGCTGCGACCCGACATTCCGCTCGTCGGCTCGAAATTCACGCTGGCACTCGTTGCGGAGAAATGCCGCGAGCACCGCATCAAG
>DATEIG010000737.1:0-2026 GCA_035279185.1 Mycobacterium sp. | reverse complement strand
GATCCAGGTCGTCGGCGACGCAATGGCCAGGCCGATCGCCGACGCCATCGAGAAAGGCACCGCCGACGTGTCTTCGTTGGCGGTGATCGCCAACGGCGGCGCTCTGCTGACGCCGACCGCCAAGCAGCGGCTCATCGACATCAAGCCGAACCTGATCGTCATGGACGGCGTCGGGTCATCGGAAACCGGCATCCAGATGAGCCACATGTCGGCCCCCGGCGCGGTGTCGACGGGCACGTTCAACGCCGGGCCCGACACCAAGGTGGCCTCGGAGACCCTCGACTCGATCCTCGAACCCGGGCACGACGGGATGGGCTGGCTCGCGCAGCGGGGCTATGTGCCGCTCGGCTACAAGGGCGATGCGACCAAGACCGCCAAGACGTTCCCGGTCATCGACGGCGTGCGGTACTCGATCCCCGGCGACCGCGCGCGCCACCTCGCCGAGGGCGGCATCGAACTGCTCGGCCGCGACTCTGTGACCATCAACTCCGGCGGCGAGAAGATCTTCGCCGAGGAGGTGGAGAGCGCGGTGCTGTCGCACCCCGCCGTGCGCGACGTCGTGGTGTCGGGGCAGCAGAGCGAGCGGTGGGGCCAGGAGGTCGTCGCGGTCGTCGCCCTCGTCGACGGCGCCACCGCCGACGCGCAGGAGCTGATCGACCACGCCGCAAGCGTCATCGCCCGCTACAAGCTGCCGAAGGCCGTGGTCTTCCGGCCGGCCATCGAGCGCAGTCCCGCAGGCAAGGCCGACTACCGGTGGGCCCGCGAGCAGGCGCTCAGCGAGGACGGCTGACCCGGGCCCTACCAGCGTCGAGTTTCCTACTGTAACCTTTACAGTATGGACACTCCGGTGCTGGACGTCACCGAAGACGAAGCCGCCGATCTTCTTCGCAACCCGTATCCCATCTTCGAACGCAGGCGCCGCGAGACGAGCGGCGTCTTCTTTGGCAGCGTGATGGATTGGACGAAGGCCGAAGACTTCCGACCGGAGAACCTCTACGCAGCGGTGAGCTTCGATGCGGTGAACCGGGTATTCCGCGACAGCAAGGCGTTCAACTCCCACATCTACGACTCGACCGTCGGGCTGTTCATGGGCCCGACGATCCTGGCGATGGAGGGCAAGAAGCACTGGGAGCACCGCAATCTCGTCAGCGCGGCGTTCAAGTCACGCTCACTGCTGCGGTGGGAACCCGAGATCGTGCGCCCGGTCGTCAACGCGCTGATCGACGAGTTCGTCGACGCGGGCGAGGCGGATCTGGTGCGTCAGTTCACGCTCGAGTTCCCCACCAGGGTCATCTCGAAGCTGCTCGGTCTTCCCGAGGAGGACCTGCCGTTCTTCCGCAAGCACGCGGTCGACCTGATCAGCTATCACGTCAAGTACAAGCGGGCGTTCGAGGCATCGGCTGCGTTGCAGGACTACTTCAGCGCACAGATCGACAAGCGGCGTTCGAAGCCGACCGACGACATCATCGGCGATCTCGTGTCGGCGGAGATCGACGGCGAGAAACTCGACGACGAGGCCATCTACTCGTTCCTGCGGCTGCTGCTGCCAGCCGGCCTCGAGACCACCTACCGCTCGTCGGGCAATCTGCTGTTTCACCTGCTGACGCATCCCGACCAGTTCCGTGCGGTGGCCAAGGACCGCGACCTGATCGCGCCCGCGATCGAGGAGGGCCTGCGCTTCGAGACGCCGTTGACGACCGTTCAGCGCTACGCGGCAACCGAGACCGAACTCGAAGGGGTGAGGATCCCTCAGGGTGCGGTGATCGACGTCTGCATCGGTTCGGCGAACCGCGACGAGAAACGCTGGGAACGCTCCGAGGAGTTCGACATCAGCCGGAAACGGTTGCCGCACATCTCATTTGCCGCTGGCGAACACACCTGCCTGGGTTTGCACCTCGCACGCATGGAAACACGCGTCGCGCTCGAATGCCTGCTCGACCGGTTGACGAACATCGAGTTGGTCACCGACGCGGACCCGTACATCTACGGGCAACCGTTCCGCTCGCCCACCGCGCTCCCGGTTACC
>DATEIG010000736.1:0-4055 GCA_035279185.1 Mycobacterium sp. | reverse complement strand
GCGCAGCATCTGGGAAGGCACCGCTCAGGGTACGGACCGGCGGCGCGGATACGGGGTGGCGGCGGGCTCGCGGGCCACCGGGCAACTGGGCTGGCAGCTGCCGTACGGCGCATCGGCGGCCAATCTCGCCGCGCTGCAGATCCGGGCCCGCATGCACCGATTCGGTTTGACGCGCGAACAGCTCGCGCAGGTGGCCGTTGTGCAACGGACGCACGCGAAGCTGAACCCGAAGGCGGTGTACATCGAGCCGATCTCCGTCGAGGACTACCTGGGCGCCCGGATGGTGTCGGACCCGCTGTGCATGTACGACTGCGACATCGCCTGCGACGGAGCCACTGCGTTCGTCGTCTCGAGGGCCGAACACGCGGCCGCGCTGGACCATCCGGGCGTCGTCGTGGAGGCACTCGATTGCGCACACCACGACCGTTTCCTCTGGGAGGGTGGTCAGGACATCACCCGGCTCAACTCACGGTGGTCCACCATCTGGGAACGCACCGACTTCACGCCCGGTGATGTCGACTACGCCTCGCTCTATGACGGGTTCAGCGTCTTCGTGCTGTGCTTCCTCGAGGACTTCGGCTTCTGCGAGTTCGGCGAATCAGGGCAGTGGGTGGCCGACCCGACGCGGTTCTCGCTCGGCGGGGAGTTACCGATCAACACCGCGGGCGGCCAACTGTCGGGGGGACGACTGCACGGCTTCGGGCATCTGCACGAGGCCTGCGTGCAGGTGCGGGGTGACGGGGGAGCGCGGCAGGTGACCGGTGCCGAGCTTGCGGCATGCGGTGTCGGCGGCGCCAACAGCGGTACGACGATGATGCTGTTGCGCAGCACCTGATATCACGCGGTACGGGGGAAGTTCAGCATTCGCCTGGCGTTCTCTTCGACGATCAGCGAGCACTCGTCATCCGGCACGTCGGCGAGGACCTCGGCGGCCCGCTTCCGCGAGTTGGGCCACGTCGAATCGGAGTGCGGGAAGTCGGTTTCCAACGTGATCCGGTCGACGCCGATGGCGTGCCGATTCGCCAACCCGTGCTCGTCGTCGA
Organism: Mycobacterium sp.; assembly: GCA_035279185.1. Taxonomy (GTDB): domain Bacteria; phylum Actinomycetota; class Actinomycetes; order Mycobacteriales; family Mycobacteriaceae; genus Mycobacterium. The sequence goes on along the minus strand of DATEIG010000736.1, from coordinate 3,012 downwards.
TGAAGCATCCGTAGAAGTGCGAGCGGAACAACTCCGACGGTCGCGCCTGGAAGTCGATCGCCTGGTAGTAACGGTGGCGCTCCCACACGTAGTCCGAGCGTTCCAGAATGTAAGGCACCCAGCCGATACCGCCCTCGGCGAGGGAGAACTGCAGACCGGGGAACTTCTGCAGCGTGCCCGAGAACAGAAGGTCGACGGTCGACCACATCAGGTTGGTCGCGAAGAGGGTGATCGCCACGGCGAACGGCGAATCCGGCATCGGCCGCTCCCCGTTGACCGCCTCCGCCGTCGAGTACTTCTCCATCGACGAGAAGGAGAAGCCCGGAACGTACCCGCCGGAGCCGAAATGCATCGAGACGGGCATCCCGGTGTCCGAGCACACCTGCCACAGCCGGTCCCAGTGATCGGAGTGGAACGACGGAAGGCCCAGTGGCACAGGGCTGTCGGGGAACGACACGGTCCGCGCGCCCATCGCGGCGGCGCGCTCGGCCTCGGCCACGCACGCGTCGATGTCCCAGATCGGCAGTAACGCCAGCGGAATGTAGCGATCAGGGGCGGTCGCGCACCACTCGTCGATGTAGAAGTCGTTCCACGCCTTCACACACAGCAGCGCGAGTTCCTTGTCCTTGGCGCGGTGGAATGTTCCGCCTGCGAAGCCGGGGAAGGAGGGGAAGCACAGCGCCGCCTGGGTACCGTCCAGATCCATGTCGGCGATGCGAGCGACCGGGTCGTAGCAGCCCGGGATCATGTCCTCGTACCGCACCGGGTCCAGGCCCCATTCCTCCATCGGCTTCCCTGCGACCGCGTTCAGGCCGATGGTCGGGTGGACCACGTCGTCGTAGCTCCACAGGTGCTTGCCGTCTCGTTCGATGATCCGCGGACCGGCTTCGCGGAACCTGGCGGGCAGCCTGTCCTGCCACACCCTGGGGTGTTCGACGAGGTGATCGTCGACGGAGACTATCTGGTGGTGGTCCCTCAAGGGCATTTCGGTGTCCTCAGATCGAGATGTGCCGGCAGCCTGCGGCTGGACCCGAGTTTACTCGATGACGAGACAGATAAACACTGCGTGGTTATCTGTACTGTCTATTCGGGAAGATTTCGCCGGGCTTTGCCGGGATAGCCGAAGAAGCGCTCGAAGTTCGCGTCGTTGATGGGTTGTGCGGCGTTGCGCTGCGCCGCGGCGCGCAGGTCGCGCAGGCGGGCCTCGGCGCGCGCGAGGTCGTCGGCCGGACCCGTCTGCGTCAGTTGAGCGACCTCTCGTGCCGCCGCGACGACCGCGAGACGCAGACGTTCGCCGACCTCGCCGAAGGTGAGCAGATCGTGATCGTCCTCATCGAGCTGTCCGCGATCGAGGTCGGTCGGCTCGCCTGGCGTCTCATCCCGTGACATGGAAACTACCCGGCATCCGTTGTCGACAGCGGTTGCCGTTCGACGGGGCGCCCGAGGATGACCTTCGCCGTGATGACGCCCAGTTTGGCCATGCCGAGGTACGTCGACGGGTTGAGGATCGTCGGCCACATCGTCCGTGTTTTGTGCTCGTCGACCGGTCGGTCCGTGAACCGGTCGCGCAGCCACCTCAGCGTCATGGGCGCCGAGAGTGGGTGGAGCAGTAGATGACCACACAACCCGTCGCGGTGATAGGTGACCGATGCACCGATGCGTTGGTACTCGGCCACCAGCGCATCGATGTCGTCGACGCTGATGATCTCGTCGTGCACCGCTTGAACGATCAGCAGCGGAGCGCTGGGCCGCGCTTTGCCGAGTTTGGTCTCGTCGAAGATGTGGCGCACTTCGGGCAGGTCCCACAGTTCATCGGCCGTCATGTCGACGTAGGACCCGATGTCGACGTGGCGGAACTGCCACAGCGCCTCGGCCGTGGTCATTGTCTGCAACTCGTCGAGCAGCGCCTTGCCCTCGGCGGTCGCGTGCTCGTCGACGACGTGCTGCGCGCCGGGGAAGACTTGCGTCAGTGCGGAGATCATCAACGCGGCGAGACCGGCGAAGAAGCTCCCGTTGAGGCGGCGTGCCACGCTCCCCGGATCGCCGACGGGCGAACCAAGAACGGCACCAACGAGATTGAGCTCCGGCGCATATCGCTCACACAGTTCGGCGGCCCACGCGGACGCCAAGCCTCCTCCGGAATAGCCCCACAGACCCAGTGGTGCGGACGGCGACAGATTCAAACGCTCGCACCGTAATGCGGCCCGCAGCCCGTCCAAAATCCGATAGCCGGGTTCGACGGGCGCGCCCCACATGCCGTGGCAGCCTTCGTGGTCGGGTACGCACACCGCCCAGCCTTCAGCCAGCGCGGCGGTCACGAGCAAGTATTCGGCCTGCGTGAATGCGCCGATCGGTCGCGCACCGCGCCGCATGGCGAAGGAAGGAAAACAGCGCGACGCCACGGCGTCGATCGCGCATTGATATGAGAGGACCGGACACACGACGTCGTGCTGGCGCTGCGCCGGGATGAGCACGGTCGTCACGGCGACTTCCGGGTCGTCGTGCAGATTCGTGGTCCGATACAGCAACTGAGTGGCTGTCACCCGTTGGCTGATCAGACCGAGGAAGCCGATCTCCACGTCGCGCGACCGCAATACGGTGCCTGGTTCCGCATCTTCGTAGCCCTGGGGCGCCTGGTAGAACGGGTCGTCGTCGGGCGAGATCGGACGTTCGCCGCGGCGCAGATCCTCGTGCGGCGGGCGTGCGGCCCTTCCGGGGGTGGCGGAGTTGCTGTTCATGGGTGTGACGGTCTCCTCGGCGATCGGCGACAGCGTGCATGACCGCCGCGCAGGGCATCCATTACCCGGGTATCGGTTGGTCAATCCTCAGTGATACTCGCTCCTGGTCGACGGGGTGCTGTCGTGTGCGCCACATCGTGTACACGGTGCAGATGAGCACGACACACAGCGCGAACAGGTAAGCCGCGGGAAGAAGCTGATCCCACAGCCCCGGGTGGCGCAAAGACATCAGGCCTGCCTGTGGAGGCGAGCTTCGCGACGCGACGAACCACCC
>DATEIG010000735.1:0-15371 GCA_035279185.1 Mycobacterium sp. | reverse complement strand
GGGATGTCGAAGGGGAATCGGATCCCGCTGGTGTGATTGTCGTCGTAGATGACGATTGGTGCGGACAGCTTCGTGAGCCAGCCGTCCACGGGGATCATGAAGCCGAAAACGATCACCATCGAGATCCAGTAGGCGGGCCTGCGGAAGAGACCGGTGCGCAGTACACCGAACTCGAACGCACACACCATGATCACCGAGAGCACGGCGGGCAGCGTGTAGCCGAGACCCGTCACGTCGACTGCTCCGAGGAGGCCCTGAGCTTCTTCTGCAGGTAGGCCAGGATGGCGTCCACCGCGTTGTAGGTGAGCAATCCGCACAACGGGATCACGACGAAGAACAACAGTTCCTCGATCGGGATGCCTGCCGGGAACTCGAGGCCGGTGACGAATCGCGGGTTGTATGTCCAGATGTCGGCGGCGATCGCGACCGCGTCCCACACCACGAACACAGCGGCCACGGGGAGAACGGCGAATGCCGCCCGCCGAAGCTGCCGGTAGACGCCGACACCGAGAACTTCCAGCGGCGCGGTGATCAGCAGGCAGGCGCCCAGCACGATCAGATACTGACAGCGATCCATGAGCCGATCTACCTGCTGTGCGTCAGCCGCGCACGCCAAGCCCGGATCAGCCCCATTCCCGCGACCTGCATGCGCCTGCCGGTGCCCACGGTCGCCCGCTGGTTGAAGATCGCGAAGTCGATGTTCTCGATGCGGTCGAGGATCTCCGAGTACAGGGTGTAGGCGGCTGCCACGCACGGCTGCGACCGCGGATCGAGCATCGCGATTCCCTTGCGGGCGGTTTCGTACACCCGGCGGGTGGCGGCGTGTTGTTCGGTCAGCGCCCGGCGGACCCGTGCGTCGGTGCGCCTGTTGGTGTGGCACCACGTCAGCATGTCGCGGTCGACCCGGTGGGCCGCCAGCTCGTCGGCCGGCAGGTACACACGCCCGCGCTGCAGATCCTCGTCCACGTCGCGCAGGAAGTTGGTCAGCTGGAACGCCTTTCCCAGCGCGGCGGCATACGGCGCGGCCTCTTCGCGGGGTCCGACGGTGCCCAGCACCGGCAGCATCTGCAGCCCGATCACCTCGGCCGACCCGTGCATGTAGCGTTCGAGGGTCTTGCGGTCGGGGTAGTCGGTGATCGTCAGATCCATCCGCATCGACGCGAGGAAGTCGTCGAACGTCTCCCACGGGATCCCGTACCGGCGTGCGGTGTGCACAACGGCGCGCAGGGTGGGGTCGTCCCCCGAATCCTGCTCCTGGACAAGGCGATTGAACAGCTGAGTGGACAGCAGCTGGAGCCTCTCGGCCCGTTCAGCCGTGCTCGCGGTGTCATCCAGGTCGTCGAGGATGTCGTCGGCGCGGCGTGCGAACCCGTAGAGCGCGTGCACCGCGGGGCGTTGCTCGGGGGCCAGCAGCCGCGTCGCGAGGAAGAACGTCTTGCCGTGCTCGGCGTTGAGCATCCGGCAGTGCTCGTACGCCTCGCGCAGGTTGGGGTCGTGCACCCCTGCGGCGTCGAGTTCGGACCGAATCATGTGTGCCCCCCGATGCGTGTGGCGATCTGGCGGGTGACAGCCCCGGTGACCCGGTCGGCGGCCAGCCGCCCCGATATCAGCGCGGTGGGGACCCCGACGCCGGGCACCGTCGACGAGCCGGCGAGCACGACATTGTCGATGCCGCGGACGGTGTTGGCCGGGCGGAACGGACCCGTCTGGCCGAATGTGTGCGCCATCGCGAACGGCGTGCCGTCCACCATGCCCTGACGCGCCCAGTCGGCGGGGTTCACCACGTGAAGCAGTTCGGCGTCGACACCCAGCGCGGGCAGCCGGTTGGCGACGGCGGCCATCATGTCCTCGGCGTAGGAGGCGCCGACGGTGTCCCAGTCGACGGTGCCGCGGGCCAGGTTCGGCGTGGGTGCCAGGACGTACAGCAGATCACGGCACGCGGGCGCGAGAGTCGGGTCGCCCGCCGTCGGTCGGGTCACCAGGAGCGACGGGTCGCTCATCACCACACCGTCGTCGATGATCTCCTTGAACGTCTGCTCCCACGTGTCACCGAAGAGGATGTGGTGGTGCGGCAGGGGCTCCTCGGCCGATCGGCAGCCGATGTGCGCGACGACCGCGGACGGAGACGGTCGCAGCGGCGCCAGCCTGCGGGGCGTGCGGCCGAGCAGACGGTAGGTGTCGGGCAGCTCCGTCGTCAGCACGACGGCGTCGCCCTCGATGCGTTCGCCCGTGTCGGTGTGCACCGCGCGGATGCGGTCGCCGCTGCGTTCCAGCCGGGTGACCGTTGCGCCGTAACGGAATTCGACGCCGGCAGCGGAGGCGGCGGCAGCGAGCCCGTCGGGCAGCGCACGCATCCCGCCGCGCGGGAAGTACACCCCTGCGATGGTGTCCATGTAGGCGATGACGGCGTAGACCGCGAGCGCTCGCTGCGGCGGCACACCCGCGTACAGCGCCTGGAAGGTGAAGATGCGGTGCAACCGCGGATCGCTGATGAACCGCTTGACCACACGGTCCCAGCGACGGAAGCCGCCGAGCGCGGTCAGCCGCGCCAGCGACGGCGTCAGCAGCGACAGCGGTGAGTCGAAGTTCGAGGCGATGAATCCGTCGAACTCGACCTCGTACAGCTGGGTCAGCCAGTCCCGCAGCCGAAGATAGCCCTGGGCCTCCTGCGGGCCGGCGAGCCGGGAGATCTCGGCGGCCATCGCGTCGCGGTCACCGTGCACGTCGAGGGAGCTGCCGTCGGCGAAGAGTGCGCGATAGGCGGGGTCGACGGTCTCCAACTCGACCCGGTCGGCGGTGGATTCGCCCACCGCGGCGAAGGTCTCGTCGATCAGGTCCGGCATGGTGAGCACCGTCGGGCCGGTGTCCAGGTGGTAGCCGTTGATGTCTGCCCGTCCGACGCGCCCGCCTGGGACGTCGCCGCGCTCCACCACCGTGACCCGCCGGCCACGTCCGGCGAGATGCAGCGCCGCCGCGAGCCCGGCCAGGCCCGCGCCGACAACCACGACGTGGTCGGTTCGTCCGCCGATGGACCGCATCATGCCGCCCGCTGGGTGCACGCCGACGCCATGTGCAGCAGCGCGGAGCGCACCGCGCCGTCGAGTCCGCTGTCGTCGATCGAGCGAGAGGCGTAGGACAGCCGGTCGGCGATCATCTGCTCGACCCGCTCGACCGCGCCGGTCGCCGCGATCAGCATCCGCCCGCGGGCGATGTCCGCCTCGTCGAGTTCAGGGGTGTTCATCAGTTCGTCGAGCTCCTGCCGATGTGTCGAGTCGGCCATGTGGCGAGCGGCGACGACGACGCTGGTGGCCTTGTGCTCTGCGAGGTCGGCGCCGACGGGCTTGCCCGTCACGTCGGCGGAGCCGAATATGCCGAGGAGGTCATCACGCAGCTGGAAGGCCTCGCCGACCGCGTCGCCGTAGCTGCCGAGCCGGGTGAGCGCGTGATCGCCACAGCCGGCCATCGCCGCGCCGATTTCCAGCGGTCGTCGCACCGTGTAATTCCCCGACTTGCGTCGTGCCACCTCCAGCACCTCATCCAGAGTAGGCAGGCCGCCGACATCGTTCACCAGGTCGGCAAACTGACCCACGGCCAATTCGCTGCGCATGGCGTCGTAGCGGGGCCAGGCCCTGGTCAGCGCGCCGTGGTCGAGGCCGCTGTGCCGCAGCATCTGCTCGGCCCAGACCAGGCAGAGGTCGCCGAGCAGCACTGCCGCCGACTCACCGAAGCGGTCGGAGCAGCCGGACAGCCCGCGGTCGCGGTGCCAGGCCGCGAACTGGATGTGGGCAGAGTCCCTGCCGCGACGCAGCGGCGAGCCGTCCATGACGTCGTCCTGCAGCAGCGCGAACGCGTGCAGGAGTTCCAGGCTCGCGGCGGCATGCAGTGCGGCATGCGACGCCTCGGCGCCACACAGCCAGCCGAGGAACATGAACGTCGACCGCAGGCATTTGCCGCCGCCGACGAATCCGACCAGAACATCGGCCGCGACGTCGACGCCCGCATCGCGCAGGTCGACGGCGCACCGGTCGGCGACGAACTCGTCCACCGAGTCGAGCACGGCTTTGCGGACATTGCTCCGCCAGATCTCGAACTGTCCCTCGCCCTGGGAGGTCATGCTCGGCGCGGGGTGAAGCGCAGGGGCGAACAGCCGTCCGTCAACGCGCAAACCACATCCCCTTTGTCCAGACCCCTCGGCGGCGTGCTCGTCAGCCTAATTTCGATAACTCAATACCCCCAGCCGAGGGCGCTCAACCTGGGTGGATGTCACTATTACGTCATCGATGTCTGAGCAAGCGATCGAATGCAGCGTGGAGTTCGCGGGGCCGGTGAGCCCCGCGTTCACGCTGTCGCCGCTGCGTCGCGGCGGGGGAGATCCGTGCTACGTGACGGCGGACGACGGCGCCGTCTGGCGGACCAGCCTGATGCGCACGGGTCCGGTGACAGCGCGCATCAGCCGCGCGGGCCCCCGATCCATCGGCTGTGAGGCGTGGGGCGGCGGCGCAGCGGAATTCGCGGACGGCTTCGCCGCACTGATGGGTGCCGACGACGACGCCAGCGGGTTCGCTCCGGAGGAGCCGACGATCGCCGAGGCGCATCGGCGGGTGCCTCACCTCCGACTCGGCCGCACCGGCCGGGTGCTCGAGGCGCTGATCCCCGCCGTCATCGAGCAACGCGTCGCGGGTAAGGACGCATTCAGGGCATGGCGGCGCCTGGTCACCAAGTTCGGCTCCCCGGCACCGGGACCCGCACCCGCGCGGATGCGCGTCCCGCCGACCGCTGACATCTGGCGGCGCATCCCGTCCTGGGAGTTCCATCTCGCCAATGTGGATCCCGGCCGGGCGAGGACGGTCGTCGGGTGCGCGCAGCGGGCCGACTCGCTTGAGCGGTTGGTCGCCCGTCCCGCCGAGCAGGCCAGGGCCGCGTTGATGTCGCTGCCCGGCGTCGGGATCTGGACCGCGGCCGAGACGGCCCAGCGGGCGTTCGGGGACGCCGATGCGCTGTCGATCGGGGACTACCACCTGGCCAACGTGGTCGGCTGCAGCCTCCTCGGGCACCGCATCGACGACGACGAGATGGAAGAACTGCTCGCGCCGCTGCGACCCCACCGGCACCGCGCCGTGCGGCTGCTTGAGGTGAGCGGGCTGGCGCGGAACCCACGCTTCGGCGCCCGGATGGCCATCCCGAATCTGGCCGATTTGTGACGTGGAACCCGGCGTGATTACCGGGCACATGCCCCGGGTAGACGAGGCCCGACGGTTCATCATGTGCGAAGGAGCTTTCGATGACTCAGTTCACTGTTCCCGGTTTGTCCGAGAAGGAGAGCGGCGAGGTGGCCGAACTCCTGCAGAAGGCGCTCAGCCGGTACAACGACCTGCACCTCACGCTGAAGCACGTCCACTGGAACGTGGTCGGCCCGAACTTCATTGGCGTGCACGAGATGATCGACCCGCAGGTCGAGCTCGTTCGCGGGTACGCCGACGAGGTCGCCGAACGGATCGCGACGCTGGGCCGCTCCCCGCTCGGCACGCCCGGTGCGATCCTCAACGACCGGACCTGGGACGACTACTCGGTCGAGCGGGATACCGTGCAGGCCCATCTGGCCGCGCTCGACCTCGTCTACACCGGCGTCATCGAGGACACCCGCAAGTCGATCGAGCGCGTGGGTGACCTCGACCCGATCACCGAGGACATCCTCATCGCGCATTCGGCCGAGCTCGAGAAGTTCCAGTGGTTCGTCCGGGCTCACCTCGAGAACGCGGGCGGCCAGCTTGCCAATGACGGCGCCAAGACGGAGAAGGCCGCCGCGAGCCGGGCGAAGAAGAAGTCGCCGGTCAAGTAGTTCCGGTGTCCTCCAGGGCGTCATCTCGCACCGGCTGGTCGGCCAGTTCCCTTGTCCCGCCGAACAGGTAGGGGTAGGCGATCCCCGCGATCGCCGCGCCGATCAGCGGTGCGAGCCAGAAGATCCACAGCTGCGCGGGTGCGCCGTCGCCGTTGAAGAAGGCGACGCCCGTCGAGCGAGCCGGGTTGACCGACGTGTTCGAGATGGGAATCGAGATCAAGTGGATCAGGGTGAGCGTGAGGCCGATCGACAGGCCCGCGAAACCCTTCGAGGCGGCCCACCGGTCGTCGGTGGAGCCGAGAATGACGAGCAGGAACACCGCGGTGAGGATGACCTCGGTGAGCGCGACGGACAGCAGCGAGTAACCGCCAGGCGAATGCTCGCCGTAGCCGTTGGCGGCCATGTTCCCGGTCGCCTCGAAGCCGTCCTTGCCGCCGGCGATCACGAGAATGACCAGACCCGCGACCAGTCCGCCGATCACCTGCACGATCCAATAGCCGGGTAGCGCTTTCCATTCGACGCGCCGCGCGAGCGCGGCCCCCAGCGTGACGGCCGGATTGAAGTGGCCGCCGGAGACGGTGCCGAACGCGTACACCCCGGTCAGCACGGTGAGGCCGAATGCCAGTGCGACACCGAGGAATCCGATGCCGAGCGAGATGCCGTCGGAGGCCGCGAACTTCGCGGCGAAAACCGCGCTGCCACAACCGCCGAGGACCAACCAGAACGTGCCGATGAACTCCGCTGTCAATCGGTGCAGCATGGTGGGCAAGGTCATACACGGAGGGTGACATGCCGCGGCATGTCATCGAACATGATGTTGCCGAATCGTTTTCGGAACGAAATCTACTGCGGTGAAGCGTCGGCTACTGACCTCGTCGCTCGATCGATTCCTCGTCGGGCATCCGATCCCGCAGGCTGTCGTAGATCGGTGCCGATCCGACCATGTACGCGGCGAGTACCGCGGCCGCGGTGGCGGCCATCATGGGCACGAGCGTGGCGGTGGTTGCCGTCATCTCCGTGACGACGACCATCCCGGTCACCGGCGCACGGACGGTCGCTCCGAAGAAGGCGGCCATTCCGACGAGGGCCATCGGAATCGCCAACTGTGTTGCGTCGCCGGGCCATACGGCGTCGAAGCAGCCGACGAACAGCAATCCCCACAGTGCCCCGACAGCGAGAAGCGGTGCGAACAGACCGCCCGGGACGGCGGCCGAATAGGACAGCGGGCCCGCGATGAACCGCACCGCGAGTATGCCGACCACCACGGTCAGGACGAGGTTGCCTCCGCCGAGTATCCGCTGCGTCAGGTCTTCACCGCCGCCGACCGACAGTGGGTACACGAACATCGCGAGACCGATGACGGCGCCGATCACGGCCGCTTTGCCGAGGCTCGGCACCCTCTTGATCGCGGCGACGTGGTCGAGGAACCACAGTGTCAACCTGTTGTAAGCGGCGCCCACGCATCCCGTCAGCAACCCGAAGACGACGAACAGTGGCAGCCACGCGAGCGCGGGCGCATCGAGCGGCTCGACGTGGAAGTCCGCGTGGTTACCCAGGATGAGCCGGGAGCAGGCGACGCCGGCCGCAGCCGAAAAGAGCGTCGCGAGAACCGTTTTGAGCCGGAACGACTTGGTCACCTCTTCGAGCGTGAAGAGGACGCCGCCGATGGGGGCGTTGAACGCGACCGCAAGGCCCGCGCCGCCGAGGGCGGTCTGCATCATCCTGACCTCGGAGTCGGGGAGCCGCGCGCGCCTGGCCGCTTCGGCTCCGATCGCCGCACCCATGTGTACGGTCGGCCCCTCGCGACCGAGCACCAGCCCAGACCCCATGCTCAGCACGCCGCCGACGAACTTGGCCGGCACGACGCGGATCAGCGGTGGTCTGGCGTCGCCGAGAAAGGCCGCCTCGACATGCTGGATGCCGCTGCCCGCGGCAAGAGGCTCCCACCGCACGATCAGAGCGGCCAGCGTGGCGCCCGCTGCCGCGACCGCCATCGGAAGGAGCCAGCCGGGGCCGGGGAGATGGTGCGCCCAGTCGACGAATTCGACCCGCAACCGGTCGGCTTTCTGCAGGCACCAGCGAAACGCGCCGCCGACGAAGCCGATGAGCACGCCCGCGACGAGGGCGGTCAGGCAGATGTGAACGGAGCCCCGCATCGAGTCGTCGGGCTGATCAGGGCCTGCCACCGCCACAGTCTGGCAGATGTCGGGCCGTGGACTGGATGAAATCAGGAGTGCACTATACCCCAGGGGGGTATAGTGCACGGCATGGCATCAACCCATACCGCGCACAGCGATCACGCCGCGCACGAGGGCCACGGCGGCCACCACGACCATGTGGCGCAGTTCCGGCGGCTGTTCTGGATCTCGCTCGCGCTCGCCATACCGACGGTCGCGTTCTCACCGATGTTCGCGATGATCCTCGGCTACACCGTGCCCGCCGTCCCTGGCGGCCGCTGGATCTCGCCGGTTGTCGGCACCGTCATGTACTTCTGGGGCGGCAGGCCGTTCCTCGCCGGTGCGATCGGCGAGATCCGCTCCCGCGCCCCGGGAATGATGCTGCTGATCGGGCTGGCCATCACGGTCGCGTTCGTGTCCTCGTGGGGCGCCAGCCTCGGGGTGCTCGACCACCAGCTCGACTTCTGGTGGGAACTGGCCCTGCTGATCGTCATCATGCTGCTGGGCCACTGGATCGAGATGCGCTCGCTGGCCCAGACCAGTTCGGCGCTCGATTCGCTGGCGGCGTTGCTGCCCGACGAGGCGGAGCGCGTCGATGGTGACTCGATCGTCTCCGTCGCCCCCGCGGAGCTTCGCGTAGGCGATGTGGTGATCGTGCGCCCCGGCGGCAGTGTGCCCGCCGACGGTGAAATCGTCGATGGCGCAGCCGATGTCAACGAATCCATGGTGACCGGCGAGTCGGTTCCGGTACGTCGTGAGGTCGGCGATCGCGTCGTCGCGGGCACCGTTGCGACCGACTCCGGGCTGCGCGTCAGGGTCACCGCTGTCGGCGACGACACGGCGCTGGCCGGGATCCAGCGACTGGTCACCGAAGCGCAGAACTCGTCGTCGCGGGCACAGCGTCTGGCCGACACCGCCGCAGGCTGGCTGTTCTGGTTCGCACTCGGCGCGGCCGTCGTCACCGCCGTGGTGTGGGGCGTGCTCGGCAGGCCGGAGGAGGCGGTGATCCGGACCATCACCGTGCTGGTGATCGCGTGTCCCCATGCACTCGGGCTCGCGATACCGCTCGTCGTCTCGATCGCGACCGAACGCGCCGCGCGCGGTGGCGTGCTGGTCAAGGACCGCCTCGCGCTGGAGAGCATGCGGACCGTGGGCGCTGTGCTGTTCGACAAGACCGGCACCCTGACCAAAGGTGAGCCGACGGTCACCGCCGTCGCAGCTGCAGGCGACCGTGAGGAGTCAGAGGTGCTCGCGCTGGCCGCGGCGGCGGAAACCGACTCAGAGCATCCCCTGGCCCGCGCGATCGTCGCCGCGGCGAGAACCCGACGGCTGACGGTGCCAGCGGCGAAGGACTTCTCGTCGTCGCCCGCGGTCGGGGTCACAGCGATCGTCGGCGACGTCGAGGTCCGGGTCGGCGGACCGCGGCTGCTGCAGGAGGCGGGGCAGGCCGAGCTCGACGAGACGGCGGCGTGGCACCACGACGGTGCGATCGTGTTGCACGTCCTGGTCGACGGGGCCGTCGCGGGGGCGCTGAAGCTCGCCGACGAAGTGCGGGCCGAATCGCGCGAGACGGTCGACGCGCTGCACCGCCGGGGCATCGAAGTCGTCATGATCACCGGCGATGCCGAGCCGGTGGCCCGCGCGGTCGCCGCCGAACTCGGCATCGACCGGGTGTTCGCGGGTGTGCGACCCGAGGACAAGGCCGCCAGGGTCGCCGCGCTGCAGGACGAGGGCCTGACGGTTGCGATGGTCGGCGACGGGGTGAACGATGCGCCCGCTCTTGCGCAAGCCGACGTCGGCATCGCGATCGGCGCGGGCACCGACGTGGCGATCGCCTCTGCCGGAGTGATCCTGGCGAGCTCGGACCCGCGATCGGTGCTGTCGGTGATAACGCTGTCGAAGGCGACCTACCGCAAGATGGCCCAGAACCTCTGGTGGGCAGCCGGTTACAACCTCATCTCGGTGCCCTTGGCGGCCGGTGTGCTGGCACCGATCGGGTTCGTGATGCCGATGTCGGTGGGGGCGCTGCTGATGTCGGCGTCGACGGTCGTCGTCGCCCTCAACGCCCAGCTGCTGCGCCGGCTGGATCTGCGGCCGGAGATGGCCGTGACTCAGTAGCCGAGGCCACGCAACTGCGCGCCGAGCTGTTCGGCGACGGCCTGGTGGGTGCGGATGAGCGCCAGCTCGGCGGCAACCTGTGCGCGCAGCGCGTGCAGGACGGCCATCTCGGCAGACGGCGTATCGCTGAGGTGCTCGAGCGCGTCGGACGCGGAGGAGACCACGTCCAGCGTCGATGCCGACGCCGTGCTCGCCGCGCTGACCGCCTCGGCGGCATCCTGCAGCCGGTGGCCGAGGTCGGCTTCGACACCCGACAGATGGTCGAGCGCGTCACGGGTGCCCTGTGCGAACTCGGTGTAGCTGCTGACCGCTCCGCCTGCCAGTTCCGCGGCGTGTTCCTGACCGGAGCGGATGGCGTCGGTGGCGTCGGTGAGACGATCTGCCGCCGACGTTGCCGCGTGGGGGTCAGCGGTGCCGAACAGTGTGTCGGCGCGCGACAGCACGTCACCCACGGTGCGGATCAGGTCGGGCAGCGGCACGGTCATCAGTATCAGCCATCCAGCGACGTGATGAGTGCGGCAAGTCCGGCTGTGTCCGCCTCACTCGCAGGTTCACCCGCCTCGACGGCGTCGACGAGCTCCGGCGGCACGCCCGCCGCGTTCGCGGTCTCGGCGGCCGACAGGTTGGCGCGCCGTCGCGCGGCATACAGCCGCTGGCCCAGCGTCGCTCCCGGGGCGGCGGCCGCGCGGAACATCAGGTCGTCGTACGAGGCGCGCACGGTGCGCAGCGCCAGCACCACGTCGGGGGTGCCGCGGCTGCGCTGTGCCGCCCGGGCGACCACCGTCTCGAGTCTGCGCAGATCGGCGAGGATGACGGTGACCCGGTCACCGAACTCCGCGTGATCGTCGGGCGGAAGCGACTCGATTGCGGCGGTGAACGTCTTCATCGCCACCTCGACCGCCCCGATGATCAGCGACGCGGCGCCTTCGTCGGCGGGCGGCTCCTGGCCCGCCCCGGGTACTGAACCGCCATACCGTATCGACGCTATGGTTCCGGCGGGCCACTGCAGAACCTCCTCCAGCTTGGCCCTCGTCCGCTCCCTCGGCCAGCTGCGGCCCTTCTCGAACGCGATGAGCGCGCCTGCGTTGATGATCTTGTACTTCGCGAGATTGCGCTGCTTGATGTCCAATTCGCGGCGTCGGGCGGCCACCGCAGCGCCGGCGCGAGCTATGCCCGGATCGCCGGCGTCGTCGTCCACCCGCCCAGTGTAGCCAGCGGTTCCGACGTGACCCGGCCAACCGTGCCGAAGCATCGCCACCGTAACAAGTGTTGCAGCGCTACGGAAAGAGCGCTACGGTTTCTCCAACGCGCCGAGCGAGAGGAAACCGTTGTGACCGTCATGATCGAGATGCCCGTTCTGACCGACAACCAGATCGGTGCCTGCACCCAGGATCCCGAGCGGTGGATGACCGCAACCGATGACCAGACCAAGGCGGTCTGCAGGTCCTGCCCCCGCCGCTGGCTGTGCGCGAAGGAGGCGTGCGAGATGCCCGGCGCTCAGGGTCTGTGGGCGGGCATCCACATCCCGGAGGGTGGCCGGGGCCGCACGTTCGCGCTCAAGCAGCTGCGGTCGCTGGCCGAACAGGGCGGGTTCCCGGTCCACCGCTGACCAGCGGCGCCGGCCTGCCCGGCCGGGGGGATCGGGCAGGCCGGCCGGCCCGGGACTCTAAGAATCTGACGAGTCTTTGTAGCAAACTTCATCGAGGCGCTTCCCGCAGCTCATTACGCTTTGAGCGCAATTACAGCAATATCAGATAGTGATGTTGGTCGCACCGGCGTCCGCGGGACCCGGCCGATGGTCCGTACCCGGCCGACCGAAAACCCAAGGCGTGCAACGCGTTCCCTCGTATCATGTGGATCGAGCCGGGCGGTGCGCGCCCGGGGGTCGGGCCGCTCAGTTAGGTATGACTAAGTTGGCATGTCAGGCGGGGTTTGTCATATCGTTTCCCCACTTGTGCGTCAGTGGGGTCAAGGGTCGTCGTTCAGTGCTGCACGGAGGCACCGCCACCGCATGACCGGCTTGCGCCGTCGCTGTCGACGGCGCTCATGGATTTCCTTAAGTGTTGAAGGGCCAGGTGGGAATGACGCCCGTCAGAAGCGTTCTGTGCTCCTCGCGTCCGCAGCAGGGGCTGTACAACCCCGCGTTCGAGCATGACGCGTGTGGCGTGGCCATGGTCGCGGACATGCACGGCCGCCGCAGCCGCGACATCGTCGACAAGGCGATCACGGCCCTGGTGAACCTCGAGCACCGCGGCGCGCAGGGGGCTGAACCGCACACGGGGGACGGTGCGGGGATCCTGCTCCAGGTACCCGACGACTTCCTGCGGGCCGTCGTCGAGTTCGATCTGCCCGAGCCCGGTAGTTACGCCACCGGCATCGCTTTCCTTCCGCAGTCGTCCAAGGACGCCGCGGCCGCCTGTGAATCCGTCGAGAAGATCGCCGAGGCCGAAGGCCTGACGGTGCTCGGCTGGCGGGAGGTCCCGACCGACGAGTCGTCGCTGGGCGCGCTGGCGCGTGACGCGATGCCGACGTTCCGGCAGGTGTTCATCGCGGGCGCCTCCGGAATGGAACTCGAGCGCCGCGCCTACGTGGTGCGCAAGCGCGCCGAGCACGAACTCGGCACCAAGGGGCCCGGCCAGGACGGGCCCGGCCGCGAAACCGTCTATTTCCCAAGTCTTTCCGGTCAGACCTTCGTCTACAAGGGCATGCTGACCACACCGCAGCTCAAGGCGTTCTACCTCGATCTGCAGGACGAGCGGCTCACCAGTGCGCTGGGCATCGTGCACTCGCGGTTCTCGACCAACACGTTCCCGTCGTGGCCGCTGGCCCACCCGTTCCGCCGCATCGCGCACAACGGCGAGATCAACACCGTCACCGGCAACGAGAACTGGATGAGGGCGCGCGAAGCGCTGATCAAGACCGACGTCTTCGGCTCGGGGCAGGCCTTCGACAAGGTCGTTCCCATCTGCACGCCCGGCGCATCCGACACCGCCCGTTTCGACGAGGTGCTCGAGCTGCTGCACCTCGGCGGGCGCAGCCTGCCGCACGCGGTGCTGATGATGATTCCCGAGGCGTGGGAGCGCAACGAGACGATGGACCCCGCCCGCCGGGCGTTCTACTCCTACCACGCGTCGCTGATGGAGCCGTGGGACGGACCGGCGTCGATGACGTTCACCGACGGCACCGTGATCGGCGCCGTGCTCGACCGCAACGGGCTTCGGCCGTCGCGCATCTGGGTAACCGCCGACGGACTGGTGGTGATGGCCTCGGAGGCCGGCGTGCTCGACCTCGACCCGTCGACCGTGGTCAAGAAGATGCGTCTGCAGCCCGGCCGCATGTTCCTCGTCGACACGTCGGCGGGCCGCATCGTCTCCGATGAGGAGATCAAGGCCGAACTCGCCGCCGAACTCCCGTACCAGGAATGGCTCGAAGCAGGCCTGTTCAAGCTCGACGAGCTGCCGCCGGGCGACTACGTGCGCATGCCGCATCACCGGGTTGTGCTGCGGCAGCAGATCTTCGGTTACACCTACGAGGAACTGAATCTCCTCGTCGCGCCGATGGCGCGCAGCGGTGCCGAGCCGATCGGCTCGATGGGCACCGACACGCCCGTCGCGGTGCTGTCGGAGCGCCCGCGGATGCTCTACGACTACTTCCAGCAGTTGTTCGCCCAGGTGACCAACCCGCCGCTGGACGCGATCCGCGAGGAGGTCGTCACCAGCCTGCAGGGGACCGTCGGTCCCGAGGGTGACCTGCTCAACCCCAACGCCGAATCGTGCCGCCAGATCGTGCTGTCGCAGCCGATCCTGCGCAACGCCGAGCTGTCGAAGTTGATGTGCGTCGACCCGGACCACGAGATCCGCGGCCACAAGCACGGCATGCGGGCCGCGGTCATCCGCTGCCTCTACCCGGTCAACCGCGGCGGTCAGGGCCTCAAGGAGGCCCTCGACAACGTCAAGGCCAAGGTGTCGCAGGCGATTCGCGACGGGGCGCGCATCATCGTGCTGTCGGACCGCGAGTCCAACGAGTCGATGGCGCCGATCCCGTCGCTGCTGTCCGTCTCGGCCGTGCACCATCACCTGGTCCGCGACCGCACCCGTACCCAGGTCGGCCTCGTCGTCGAGGCGGGCGACGCCCGCGAGGTGCACCACATGGCGTGCCTCGTCGGCTTCGGCGCCGCCGCGATCAACCCCTACATGGCGTTCGAGTCCATCGAGGACATGGTCGACCGCGGGGTGATCACCGGGATCAGCAGCGACAAAGCCAAGGCGAACTACGTCAAGGCCGCAGGCAAGGGTGTGCTGAAGGTGATGTCCAAGATGGGCATCTCGACGCTGGCCTCCTACACCGGTGCGCAGCTGTTCCAGGCCATCGGCATCAGCCAGAAGGTGCTCGACGAGTACTTCACCGGGCTGACGTGCCCCGTCGGCGGGATCGACCTCGAGGACATCGCCGACGACGTCGCGCGGCGCCACTCGCTGGCGTTCCTCGACCGTCCCGACGAGTGGGCCCACCGCGAGCTCGAGGTCGGCGGCGAGTACCAGTGGCGGCGTGAGGGTGAGTACCACCTGTTCAACCCCGACACCGTCTTCAAGCTGCAGCACTCCACCCGCACGGGCCAGTACTCGATCTTCAAGGAGTACACGGCTCTGGTGGACGACCAGAGTGAACGGATGGCGTCGCTTCGCGGCCTTCTGAAGTTCCGTGACGGCCTTCGGCCGCCGGTGCCGCTCGACGAGGTCGAACCGGCCAGCGAGATCGTCAAGCGGTTCTCCACCGGCGCGATGAGCTACGGCTCGATCTCCGCGGAGGCGCACGAGACGCTGGCGATCGCGATGAACCGCCTTGGCGGACGGTCGAACTCGGGTGAGGGCGGCGAGGCCGTCAGCAGGTTCGACCGCGACGAGAACGGCGACTGGCGGCGCAGCGCCATCAAGCAGGTGGCGTCCGGCCGCTTCGGTGTGACCAGCCACTACCTGAGCAACTGCACCGACATCCAGATCAAGATGGCCCAGGGCGCCAAACCTGGTGAGGGCGGCCAGCTTCCGGGTAACAAGGTGTACCCGTGGGTGGCCGAAGTGCGGCACTCGACGCCCGGTGTCGGCCTCATCTCGCCGCCGCCGCACCACGACATCTATTCGATCGAGGATCTCGCGCAGCTGATCCACGACCTGAAGAACTCCAACCCGCAGGCGCGGGTGCACGTGAAGCTGGTGAGCGAGAACGGCGTCGGCACGGTC